>NZ_KV802471.1:0-495 GCF_001810695.1 Corynebacterium sp. HMSC065D07 | reverse complement strand
GCCTCGGCACCCTCACACTCATCGAGTCCTACACGTCCAAGGTGAAAAAGACCCTTGACGCCTGGAACCTGCGAATCAAACTCGCAGGAACACCCGCACACCGCATCCCCACCGTCGCCGCCACACGACTGAAAGAACTCCGCTCCAAACGCATAGCCAAACCAGGCGTGCGCATCACCTACCGGGAACAAGGCCCCAACACACTCTCCATAACCGACGATGCCACCACCATCGCCAACATGCGCGGCGTCCTAGAATCCACCAACACCACCGACCTGCTTCAAGCCGCCAACGACATCTTCTTCAACAAAGCAGGCGGTTCCAAGCCTGCGGTACGCACCCAAGTCATCGTCACGTTGAACGAACTCGACCAAATCATCAACGGCGACGGGGACGAAATAGAGCTCAACCTCACCAACGGCGGGCGCATGACCGGAGCAGAATTCCTCACCCACAAATTCGCCGAAATAGGGTATGCCACCATCGTGCACCCCA
>NZ_KV802470.1:121960-137569 GCF_001810695.1 Corynebacterium sp. HMSC065D07 | reverse complement strand
GACTCCGTGTCCAAAAACCCTATGGACATAACAGTTTCTAGCTAGTCTAGGGAGCATGCTTTCACATATCGTCGATATTCTGGCCGATCCCGCCGATGGCAGCGCCCTTGAGGGCGCGGATGATTTTTCCCGCCTCGTGTCGGAGACCGGCCATTCCTATGACGTGGCCAAGCAGGGCTACGTCACGTTGGCAGCTGGTGCGGGTCTGAAGCATCAAGGTGACGATGCCGCGATGGTCACCGCCCGTGAAACCTACCTGGCTATGGGGCATTTCGCGCCCTTCGTGGAGGCAGTCACTGGAGCGGTGCAAGATTCTTTGGAGAGTCAGGACGCGGCTCAGCAAGCAGGCCTCAATGAGGACATCGCCCCCTCGCTCCTGGAGGTAGGCGCCGGCACGGGTTACTACCTGGCGCACACGCTCGATTCGATCGAGGGCGCTCGCGGCGTGGGCCTCGATATCTCTACGCATGCGGCAAAGCATCTGGCCAAGTCGCACGAGCGCGTCGGCGCCGTGGTTGCGGATGTGTGGGAGCGCCTGCCCTTGAAGGATGATTCAATCCATGCCATCTCGGTGGTCTTCGCGCCGCGCAATCCGGCGGAGTTCCAGCGCGTTCTCGCACCCGGCGGGGAGGTCATCGTCTTGACCCCGCAGTCCGGTCACCTGGATGAGCTGCGAGAGCCGCTGGGAATTCTTGGCGTGGAAGAAGGCAAGGTGGATCGCCTCTACACGCAGGCGGAAGGGTTCCTTAAGCAGGCAGCGGATCCGGTCGATATTTCTTTCCCCATCGTCTTGGACAAGGCGTCCATCGCCGCGCAGGTAGGGATGAGCCCCTCGGCGCGCCACATTAGTCCGGAAGAGCTGGCAGAGCGCATGGCCTCCTTGCCGCAGACGTTGACTGTGACGGCCCACGCCCGTCTGGATCGTTTGCGCTCGGCCTAACTCATCGCTTGCGCTCGGCTTCTCATTGCCAGCCCTTGCTTTTCAGCCCCGGGGAACGGTCCTTCTCTCTTCCGAGCGTCCCTTTTCTCTCCGGAACGACCCTTCTCTCTTCGGAACGACCCTTCGCGCTCACCGGCAGTGGGTCCGTCGGAAGGTTTTAGCTCTTCGGTGAGCGCGAAGGGCGGGGCGGCCTGTGAAGCAACCACCCCGGGTCTTTTTGCTCACTGTGATCTGGAGCTTGCGTTGACGCGCTGGCTATTTCGCTGACCCCTCTCGTCGAATCCTCCCCTCGACTCCTCCCTTCGCGCTCACCAAGAGCCTCGATCAGCCGCCAAGACCGCTCCCGGTGAGCGCGAAGGGAGGAAGGGGAGCGAGTGGAACTGATGAGTCATGCGCGAGAAAAGATGACCGCGGGCACAGGGGCGCTACGGGTCTGGTACTTCACAGTGGGCCCGCACACAAAAGGAGGCCCAGTCGCCCTGGGCCTCCTTCTATAATCGTCGTTCGATGCTCTTAAGAGAGCTTGGTGCCCTTCCTGTTCCAGGACTGCTCAATAGTAGCCTCGCCCTCGGTGCTGACCTCGATAGCAGAGCAACCACCCTCGAAGTAGACGCGGGAGCTCATGGCGACCAATCCGCCGTCTACGAACACCTCAACGCTGGCACCGTCCTGAATGACGGTGAGGGTATCCGAATCGCCCTCGGCCAGCTTGGCCACTGCTGGGGCGGAGTCCTTGAAGTAGTTGTCGAAGGCCTTCGACATGGAGCGGTCCAAGCTGATTTCCTCGCCCGTGTGGCGGATGACCGCAGCGGCGTCACCGGAGCCATCCTTCAGCGTGACGGTCACGCTCGAGCCCGCCGGTACCTCCAATACGCCTGTCCAAGACCGTGCGTAGTCCGAGAGCTTCACGGCATCTGGCAGCCCCTCCGCCGGAGTCTGGTAGAGCACACCGCCCTGCAGCGTGACTGCACGTGGCAGTGACAAGCTATTAGCCCAGTCCTCAGCCTCCCACGTGGGGTGCTTGGTAGCGTCATCACCGCGGCCATTGCCATTGAGCAGGCCGAGGATGACTGCGCGGTCGTAGCGGCGCTCCTGCGGAATCGTTCCGGTCGTGGTGTTGGTGTTGCGTGGCCGGGAGAAGTCATGGCCATAGTCCACGCGCTGGAAACCTCGTGCCACGGTGAACACGGTGCCGTCGAGGCGGCCCACGATGTAGCCAGAAACGTCGCGGCCCTCGCGCTCTAAGGTGACGAAGAGGACATCGTAGATTTCCCTATCTACCTCGTCACGAAGGCGCACCAAGCGCGGTGACACCACCGGCGGGATGGGGGAGGTAGCCGGGACTTCGCCGTCTTCGAAGCCAGGGTCGCCGTCGAAGCTCAAGGGCCCAAGAAGAGTCCAAGATTCGCCATTGGGGCTGTCCAGAATTACCGGCATAGGGGCATCGGAATGACCGGTCAGCGCCAGCATCAGCCAGCCATCGTGTCCCTCTTCGCGGTCTTCCTTGGCCCAATCCGGGACCACGGAAGGCGAGCGGAAGCGGTCATAGTTGGTGTGGGCGCCCACGGCCTCCCCAAAGCGGACGACATCCGGATCGAGCGCAGAAGGGTCATCAGACACGATGCATTCATCGGCGTAGTCGGTATACCGCGCCAAGCGCACGCTGGTGCCCACCGAGGTCACCGAGGTGAAATAAAGGTTGAGGGCGTCCTTGCCCTCCGCCACTGAGCCTGCGCGTAGTGACAGCTCGCCACCGACGGGGGCGAGGACGTCGTCGCAGTCCAGCCACGCGAAGGCTGTTTCCTCGGAGGTGGAATGGCCCCAGCGCGCAGGCTGGCCAGCGTCAGGGCGGTACTGGTGGAACAGATGCCAGGTATGACCGTCCCGGACGATTCCTGCGGGGGCGTCGAGGATCCCGCTATCGGGAACGAAGTGAAGTTCTGGGCGATGGTGCGTTTCTTTATGCGTCACGGCAGTCCTTCCTACATTAACGAGCGGTAAATGTCCACGGTCTGCTGCGCGATGGTAGCCCACGAGAAGTCCTCGATGGCGCGCTGGCGGCCCGCAGCACCGAAGCGTTGTGCCAGCTCTTTATCGGCAGCAACGCGGTTCACGGCGGCGGCAAGATCGGCTTCAAAGGTGGCGTCGTCATCTGCGTCATAGTTGACCAAAACACCAGTTTCGCCGTCCACAACGACCTCGGGGATGCCGCCCACATTGGACGCCACCACGGCGGTGCCACAAGCCATTGCCTCAAGGTTGACGATTCCCAAAGGCTCATAAATTGAGGGGCAGACGAACACATCGGCGCCGGAGTAGACCTGCTTAATCTCCTCGCGCGAGAGCATGTCCTTGACCCAGAACACGCCGTCACGCTGGGCGCGCAGCTCCTCCACGAGGGCCTCGGTCTCCGCTGCAATCTCCGGCGTATCGGGTGCGCCGGCACACAGCACAAGCTGAATGTCTTGGTCAAAGTTCTGGGCAGCCTTCAGCAGGTGCTTGACGCCCTTCTGCCGGGTGATCCGCCCCACGAAGGCGACGATGGGACGCTGCTTGTCGACGCCCAACTTATCCAGCACCGCCGACTCACCCGGTTGCCATACCTGAGTATCGATGCCGTTGAGGACCACGTGGACCTTGTCGGCGTCGATGCGGGGGTATGCATCCAAGATTGAGTCTTTCATTCCGGCCGACACCGCGATGACGGCGTCAGCGTACTCCATGGCGTTCTTTTCCGACCACGAGGAGATCTCATAGCCACCACCAAGCTGTTCGCGCTTCCACGGGCGGTGGGGTTCGAGCGAGTGTGCGGTGACCACGTGGGGGATGCCGTACAGGCGGCCGGCAAGGTGCCCACCCAGTCCCGTGTACCAGGTGTGGGAGTGAGCCACATCAATATCGGAGGCGGCGTTGGCCATGCGCAGCCCTGTGGAGAGTGTCTGCAGCGCGGCGTTAGCCTCCTTCAACGAGGGATCAACGCCATGCACAAACACATCCTTCTCGTCGCGCTCAGAACCCATGCAGTGAACTGAAACATCGATGATCTCGCGCATGAAGCGCGTGAGCTCTGCAACGTGGACGCCCGCTCCGCCATAAATCTCCGGCGGATACTCCTTAGAAAAAATTCCGGCTCTCATAATCGCCAGAATACGGATTATCCACAGCTCGCGCTAAACCTTGAGAGGCCATGTGGCGCGTAGGCCTGCGGGGGAGGCGAGAGGCAATCAAAAGGGGGTAAAAACAAGCACTCTTCGACTGCGCGATCCAGAAAACGTCTATAGATTGGGTGATGTGAGAAGCCTTCCAAATGTCCTTGCCATTGTCCTTGCCGGCGGTGAGGGAAAGCGCCTTTTTCCTCTGACGGAAGACCGCGCTAAGCCCGCCGTTCCGTTCGGCGGTTCCTATCGCCTGATCGATTTCGTGCTGTCCAATCTTGTCAACGCCGGTTTCCTCAAGATTGCGGTGCTGACCCAGTACAAGTCCCATTCTCTGGACCGCCACATTTCCCAAGCGTGGAACCTGTCTGGACCCACCCCGCAGTACATCGCTTCCGTGCCGGCTCAGCAGCGTCGTGGTAAGCGCTGGTACAACGGTTCGGCCGATGCCATCCTGCAGTCGCTGAACCTGATTTATGACGAAAAGCCGGACTATGTCATCGTCTTCGGCGCCGACCACGTCTACCGCATGGACCCGGCCCAGATGGTGGAAGAGCACATCGCCACCGGTCTGGATTGCTCGGTGGCGGGTATCCGCGTCCCGCGCTCGGAGGCTTCCGCCTTTGGCTGCATTCAGGCGGATGGGATGGGCACGATCACGGAGTTCGTCGAGAAGCCTGCCAATCCTCCGGCGACCCCGGATGACCCGAACATGACCTATGCCTCTATGGGCAACTACGTCTTCACCACGCAGGCGCTTATCGACGCGTTGCTGGAAGACGAAAAGGATGAGGATTCCGCCCACGACATGGGCGGCAACATTATCCCTTACTTCGTGAAGCGCGATCAGGCGCACGTCTATGACTTCATGGCTAACGAAGTACCCGGTTCCACGGAGCGTGACCATGGCTACTGGCGTGACGTCGGTACCATCGACTCCTTCTATGAGGCGCACATGGACATGATTTCGGTGCACCCAATCTTCAACCTGTACAACCGTTCGTGGCCTATTCATTCCACGGATGACTCCAACTTCCCGCCGGCGAAGTTTGTGCAGAACGGTATTGCGCAGTCCTCGATGGTGGCTCCGGGTTGCATCATTTCCGGTGGTACGGTGCGCAACTCCGTCTTAGCTTCGGACGTGCACGTGGCGGATGGGGCGACGGTGGAAGGCTCCGTCATCCTTCCCGGCGTGCGCATCGGTCGTGGCGCGGTGGTCCGCCACGCCATCCTGGATAAGAACGTGGTTGTTAGTGACGGCGCCATCATCGGTGTGGACCGCGAACGCGATGAGGAGCGCTTCAAGGTCTCCGAAGGCGGCGTGGTTGTCGTGGGCAAGAACGTCAGGGTCTAAGCCGCAAGACAGCGAAGGACACTAAGCGGGCGTGCGGGTGGATTGAAGTCCACCCCACGCCCGCTTTTGTAGTGCTTGGTGGAGACTACATCTTGGTGATGAGCGTCAAGCCCGCACCGTAGGGCAGGCGTGTGACGGCCGCACCGTCGAGGGAGCGGGCGTATTCGTCGGCCTCGCGGGCGGCGGCGGTGTCGCGGTCGGTGCGGGAGGGGTCGGCCACGGTGCCGTCGAGAAGCGCATTGGCCAACACCAACGTGCCGTGCTGATGGAGCAGAGGCCAGGCGGCCTTGAGAAGCGCAGGCATGTCGAGGGCGGGGACCTCGGCGTAAATCACCTGGTATGTGTCATTAGCCAAGCGGCCCATGATGTCGAGGGGGCGGGAAGGAAGGAAGCGCCCGCGGCTAGGGGAGTAGCCGGCATCGCGGAAGGCCTGCTTAGCGCTGGCCTGGTGCTCGGCCTCTGGGTCAATGCAGGTCAGGATTCCGTTGTCCGGCATCCCCGCCAGCAAATACAGCCCCACGACTGATGCGGCCGGGGTAATCGCCACCGCTTGGGGGCGGGAGGAGGTACCGGAAGAAACCGCGGCGAGCGTGCTGAGCAGCTGGCCGGTGGCCTCATCCGGCGAAGGAAGTCCGTACTCCTCCGCGTGGGCGCGGGCGGCGGCGAGCACCTCAGAGCTCTCGCTGGTGGATTCGATATAGGTTCGCATTGCGTCATAAGCCGTAGTAGTCACAATAGAAAACCATAGTGAACTCGCTGCAGCTGCGCGCCGAGAATCGCCCGCGATTGTCCTCTCCGTGTGGCACAAGAAGCGCATGTAAGAGGAGTGACGGATTCACAGGCTGCTCACAGTGCGCTGGCTGGAGTTTCGGCCCGCACTATAGAATGATGATCCTCATGACCACACAGCAGCGCAGTGTTGAGACCGCTCAAAGCACTCGTGATTCTTCTTCCACCGTCAGCTCTTCCGAGAACGCAGAAGCCCAAGAGCTGACCGGAACCGCAGCGTTCGACGCCGGCCAGGGCGACATGCCCTCTTGGGGGGAACTCGTTGCCGAACATGCTGATGGTGTCTACCGTTTGGCCTACCGCCTCTCCGGTAACCAGCATGACGCCGAGGATCTTACGCAGGAGACCTTCATGCGCGTCTTCCGCTCCTTGAATAAATACCAGGCCGGAACCTTTGAGGGATGGCTGCACCGCATTACCACGAATCTCTTCTTGGACATGGTCCGCCACCGCTCCAAGATTCGCATGGAGGCCTTGCCGGAGGATTATGAGCGTGTCCCCGGCACTGACATGACCCCGGAGCAGGCCTACTCGGTGGCTAACCTCGACCCGGCGTTGCAATCGGCACTGGATAACCTTGCGCCTGATTTTCGTGTTGCGGTGGTGCTCTGTGATGTCGTTGGCATGAGCTACGACGAAATCGCCGAAACTCTCGGTGTGAAGATGGGTACCGTGCGCTCTCGAATCCACCGCGGCCGCTCCCAGTTGCGCGCCGCATTGGAAAAGGAAGCGCAGACCAACGCGGACACCCGCAGCCTGCTGCGCACGCGCTAGACTGGGCAGCGTTTAGCCTTAGGACTGCGAAACTCGCAGCTAAGTGAAGGCCTAAAGCACGCGCTGAGTTGAGGTGACGTTGAGGTGAAGGAATCAGGGCATAAGAAGTCCTCGGGGGATCAGGAACATGGCCACTACCTAGGCTCGTCCGGATTCTTTACTGAGGCCCAAGCCAAAGTCCGCGATAAAGCCAAGTCACGCGCGCAGCGCGCGGATACGATCGGCCACTTGGGGCCCGAGGCGGTCGTCGCCTTTGTCGATGGTGAAATGCCGGCCAAGTATGCCCACCGCGTGCGCGTTCATCTCGTGCACTGCGCGGAGTGCCGAGCGGACATTCACCACCAGCGCAATGCCGCCGAATGGATTCGGGAATGCAGCGTGGATTCCCACGTCAAGGCGCCGGATTCCCTCATGGCTAAACTTGCGGGTATTGCTAATCAGGGCGCTGGGCCTGGGCCGGACGCGGAGATGCCCGCCCATCGGCCTCGCCAAGACTTCCTTGACAAGGTGGAGATGGTTGTGCGCGCCATCCGGCATAACCAGCGGGGCTGACTTATAAGCCCCGAAGCCTTCCGCGCGCCCGTCGCCCTGTCACCATTAGCGAAGTAGTTAAGATAGTTTCGTGTTTTCCTCAATTGGTTGGGTAGAGATCCTCGTCATCGTGCTGCTGGGTCTGGTGATTATCGGCCCCGAGCGCCTGCCCGGTGTGATCATGGACGTGCGTGCGGCGATTTATGCGGCGCGCAAAGCAATTGCCAACGCTAAGGCGGAGCTCAACGGTGAGATGAGCGGTCTCGGCGCGGAGTTCGATGACCTTCGCGTACCTCTGAGCCAGGCGGCGGAGTGGACGCGCATGGGGCCGCGCGGGGTTATCACCAAGGCGCTTTTCGACGGCGACGATTCCGCCTGGGACGATTTCAACCCGAAAAAGATGGCTGAGGACATCAAGAAGAGCACCAGCCCGTACGAGCACGACGCAGAAGTAAACAACCAACCCGCGCCGCAGCGGCCAGCGCAGCCTGCGCCACAGGAGAACCCCGCGCGGCCGACGTTTGATTATTCGCAGGTCTACCCAGACCTGGGTGCGCAGCAGTCCGTGGAAGAGCGAGCGACTAACAAGAAAACGACGCAGCCCCCGCGCGGCGGGACTACACCCACCGGCGAGGGTAGCTCCTCCTGGGAAGATGTCACCTAAGACCCGATTAGTTCTTGCGGGTCACGCCCAAACCAAGCTTCTTGCCCACGAGGGAATCGGAGCGCACCGCAATGGAATCCGCCACCTTGTTGATGGCCTGCGTGGCGGGGGAGTCGGGCGCGGAGATGACGATGGGGGTTCCGGCGTCGCCGGCGGCGCGCAGGCTCGGGTCGAGCGGGATGCTGGCCAGCAGGGGAACCTCGTGGCCCAGCAGTACGCTGAGGCGCTCGGCCACCACGCTGCCGCCACCGGAACCGAAGATATCCATGGTGGAGCCGTCCGGCATGACCATGGCACCCATGTTCTCAATCACGCCGGCCACGCGCTGGCGCGTTTGCTGTGAGATGGAACCTGCGCGCTCGGCCACCTCGGCCGCAGCTGCCTGCGGGGTGGTGACGATGAGCAGCTCGGCGTTGGGGATGAGCTGGGCCACCGACAGGGCCACGTCACCAGTACCCGGCGGTAGGTCCAGCAGGAGCACGTCAAGATCACCCCAGAAGACGTCCGCGAGGAACTGCTGGAGGGCGCGGTGGAGCATCGGCCCGCGCCAGACGACGGGCGCGTTGCCCTCCACGAATTGGCCAATGGAAATGTGCTTGATGCCGTGGGAGACGGGGGGAAGCAGCATTTCGTCATCAAGCACTGTGGGGCCCGCCGTGGAACCCAGCAGGCTGGGGACGGAGTGGCCGTAGATATCGGCGTCGACGATGCCGACCTTGAGGCCCTTGTTTACCAAGGCAGCCGCCAAGTTCACCGTGACGGAGGACTTACCCACGCCGCCCTTGCCGGAGGCCACCGCGAAGACGCGGGTGGTGGACTCGGGCTTGGCAAAGGGGATCTCCGGCTCGGCCTGTCCGCCGCGCAGTTTCTGCTTGAGCTCTTTACGCTGCTCATCGCTCATCGGTGTCATGGAGATGGTGATCTCGCCGACCCCGTCTAGTTCGGAAACCGCCGCGCGGGTATTGGACTCGATGGTGCTCTTCATCGGGCAGCCCGCGATGGTGAGATAAAGCTCGATATCCACGTCCGAGCCGGTGACGGTCACGGACTTCACCATGCCAAGCTCAGTGATGGGGCGACCGATTTCTGGGTCATCGACGCGGGTGAGCGCGTCGCGAACGGAAGATTCAGTAATAGCGCTAGTCATAACCCGCACCAGTCTAGTCACCCGTTGCTGAGGAGAGCCACACCGCGTCAGGGCAATGGGATGTGTAAAATTCAGCCAGATGCTGCGCCTGAAGCGCTGCAGCTGCACAGTAGTGACATGTTGTGGTTTATGTCCTGCTCCATGTCTGGTTTAAGAGAAAGAATGCGCCCTATCTTGATGCCCCGCGAAACCTCACGTTCCCGAACCTTCTCCCGCGTTGCTGGGGTGGCTTTGGTGGGGGTTGTGGGGGCGTCGCTCAGCGCCTGCTCGGGATATGAGCCCAAGCCAGACCCCAAGCCTGTTGCATCGGCGCCAATCACCATCATGATTGACCCGACATCCCATGAGCAGCGTGTTTTGGCGGAAATCTACCGCCAGACCCTCCGCGATGAGGGGCGCGCGGCCACCGTTTCCCAGGAGCCAATGATGGTCCGGCGCGGCGGTGAACACGTCAGTGGGGTAAGCACGAACGGAAACTTCTTCGTTGGCTGTACGGGCGAATTTTTAAACGTCTACAACCCGGTGGAGGCCCGCGAGATTTCAAAGGACTATGTGGCCGCCAAGGATGAGGGGACGAAGGACGTGGATTTCCTGGAGCGCACCCACGTTGCGCTCATGGCGTCGATGCCTCCGGAGATGTCCGTGGTGGAGCCCGCCGGCGCTGAGGGCTGCCCCAATTCCAAGCCGGAACTGCCGCAAAACTATGTCGTGGTCTACCAGGACGGGCTTTTTAACCGCGATGAGAAGCTAGAGATCGCCTCCTTTACCAAATTCCTGACGACGCAGGACCTCGATGAAGTCGTTGAGGAGGTGGAGGAGTCTGAGGATTTCGAGGGCGCCGTGCGCGCTTGGATGGAGACCAACCTCTCGCAGAACCTCAATGAGGAGGGCGACTCCAATTCCTCCGGTGGCTCGGATTTGGTTCACGAGGAATCCTAAAAGGTTGCGCCTACCGCTTGATCGTGTGCTTCGCATGACGGTGGGCACGCTGTGCTTGGCGACGTCTCCCCGTGCCCTACATGCAGAAACCTAGTCCCGTCTCATAGGGCGGACGATCCAGCGAATTTTCAGCTTTTAAAATGCTGTGAACTGTCGTCAATAAATGGCTGGTGAGTAGGTATTTTTCCTTGCTTTTCTCCTCTTTGGTAGGTATTATTTTTAGCGATAACCTGTCTATTTCCTGTCTGTTCTCTCGGGTATTTGAGGGGAGAGCGCTTGGCAAGCCCTAAGACCAACGCTTTCCCGCGGGGGCGAGGCAGAGTTTTGCATTGGAAAGGTCTATTGAAATGAATGCACAAAGCAGTAGTTCGCCCCACCGTCGCGCCTCTCGCAGGGGAGTGGCCGCTCTCTCCGCTATTACTCTCGCGCTCAGTGGGCTAAGCATCACTTCTTTTAATACTGTGTCCCCCGAGGCCGCAGCCGCAACGCTGACCGGCGGCATCCGCGACAAGTCCGGCGCGGTGGAGAAGGACAAGCAGAAGGCCTCGGATCTACCGGCCGGTTCGTGTGTGGTCGAAGGCGGTGCACCGAGTGGCAGCCAGGCGGGTTTTACCTGGCAGAATCTGGAACCGAGCGCGACAAGCCCCTCCAAGACCACGTGGGGGCTGAGTCTCGCCTTCGACAATTCACAGGACCGCACGTTCGCGGACTGGAGTTTTTCTAATTCTGGATTGATGGGAGGCGTCCTGAACGCAGGCTCGGTTGCCTCCATAGATGCCGGTAAGGATTTTCCTGTCAATCCGCCGCTCCCGGTGACCGCGAAGGCCGATGAGAAAATCGAAATTACGGCATCCCGTGCTCAGAGGAACCTGAATATCTTCGCGGACCTGACCGAGGACGAGGTCACACAGTTCGCAGGGGCCGGTGCCGATAACCCGGTGCGATACGCCTGGCAGGGTACGTACACCAAGGAGAACGTTAACGGGCTGAAAGCCACCGAGGGCGGAAATGCTGAATTTTCGGCAGTTGTAAACCCCTGGCCGAGCGAGAACATCGAATGTAACCCGATTACGGTCTCGTGGGAGAGCTTTGAAAAGCACGTCATTGTCCCAGGGGAAGAGACCAAGGTCGGCCACATCAACGTTCCGGCTGTTGCGAACGGCGGCACGGACGATTCAATGTCGCGCATGCTTGTGGAGGCCTACGACGGCAACGGTAAGTTTATTGGAACCACGGACCCCGCAGCCTCCGGTGGCGAGCAGAACCTGCGCATCGACGACAACGGTGACATTTACTTCACGTGGCTGGAATACCGAGGCACCGATCTAGCGACCGACAAGAACGTGAACTTCTCCGTGCTGGCGAAGCCGCGATCTGTGGACCAGCTTCAAGCTGCTGTCGAGAACAATAACTCCGGTAATGGACAAGCGTTCGACAGCTCCAATTCGCTGGACCGTTACAACAAGGCGAACGTGATCGACTCGAAGGCGTTCTCCTTGGACGACACCGAGTACCACTCCCCGAGGTACGACAAGACCGACGCCTCGATCATCTCCGGCGTCGATAGCGCTACTGGTCCGCTGGCTACCGAGCCACAGAAGGTTACCTTCACCCAGACCCCGGACCTGATCAGGGACCTAGCGAAGAAGAAGGGCGAAAAGGGCTTCGAAGCCAAGGTCAAGCTGGATGAGAAGTACGTCTACGAGGGCTGGACTGTTGAGACGGACGAGGACTACAACGTCACCGTCACCGCTCCAGAGGAGCCAAAGCCAGGCACCTTCGCTCGTCCGAAGGTTATTGTGGAGTACTCGAACGGCTCCACCGATGAGCTTGAGTTGCTCGTAGTCGTTGAACCGAACCACACCCAGGTCACCGACCTAGTGCGCCCAGGTATTTCGAAGGGCAAGGTGGGCCAGAGCATTACGGCTCAGGTTGGCACCAAGTCCATCATGAAGGGCCATGGCCCGGTTCACCCCGCGAAGTTTGAGGTTGACCCGGATACCGTTCCGGATGGCTGGACCGTTACCGCCGATGAGACCGGTAGGGTTACCGCGAAGGCGGACGAAACCGTCCCGCCGGGCAGCATCATCACCCCAAAGATCAAGGCCACCTACCCGGATCAGACCACCGATGAGATTGAGACGCAGTTCCAAGCCATCGTGGACATCAAGATCCCCGACTATGACACGGTGACCAACAAGCCGACCGCAAAGGTGAGCCTCAAGCCGAAGCTCCCGGAGCGCGGCCTGAGCGGTAACACGAACGATGAAGCCCCGAAGCGCTACACGTTTGAAGGCGGCAAGACCGAGTACACCGTCACGGATGACAGCGGTACGTGGACCGTCAAGATCGATGAGAACACTGGTGAAATCACCACCACCATCCCACGGACAGCGCCCGAAGGATACATCCTGGACGTTCCGGTTCTTGCCTACTACGACAACACCGCTAAACCGCAGCAGGTCAAGGGCACCGTTGTCGTGCTCAAGAGCGACATCGCCCCTACCTACGACGTACAGGTCACAGGCCCGAACCAGTCTGTGGAGCACCATGTTGAGGACGCCCCGAAGGGATCGAAGTTCTCCTTTGGTAAGAACGACGATGGATCGCCGATCACCGAACAGGATGTTGACGGTTGGAAGTACACGATCGACCCGAAAACTGGCGTGGTGACCTCCACTCCGCCGGCGGATTCCAAGCCGGGTGAGCAGAAGACCATCAGCGTCACGGTTGAAACCCCAGACGGATCCACCCTGAAGGTGCCCGTGACCACCGTGGTGAAGCTGACCAACAAATGGGAGGCCGATCCAACCTACCCCGAGGAAACGGTCTACCCGGGTGACACTGCGAAACTGCCGGTGACGATTGAGAAGCCGGACAACGTCAACGTTGCGAAGGAAAACCCCTACAAGTTGGGTAAGGTTCCGGCAGGTTGGACCGTCAGCATTGATGACAATGGCCAGATCACCGCAACCGCACCTAAGGATGCCAAGCCGGGTGACCAGGTCAAGATCCCGGTTACTGTGACTTACGAGGATGGCTCCACGGACACCGCTTACGGTGTTGTGAACGTTGTTGACGTTCCGACGCGCGAAGTTCCGTTTGACGTCGTCTACAAATACGACGACACCGTCCCGGCCGGTACCTACACGGTTGAAACCGAAGGCAAGGCGGGCTCGGAGAAGCAGAACAAGGACGGTAGCTGGGAGCGCACCAAGGCGCCGGTTAATGAGGTCGTTGTCGTCGGCACCAAGCCTGCCGAGAGCGCCAAGGACGTGACCTGGACGGTCCCGATTCCTTTCCCGACTGAGGTTCGCGAGAACCCGGACCTGAAGCCTGGTGAAACCCGTGTTGTCCAGGAAGGCGCGGACGGCGAGAAGACCTACACCGCTAAGTTCACCGCTAAGGGCGACAAGGCCGAGGTAGCTGAGGAAAAGACCACCAAGGAACCGGTCAAGCGCATCATTGAGTATGGCCCGGGTCTGGCCCCGAGCGAGCTGGTGACCAAGACCGAGAAGCCGATTCCGTTTGAGACCAAGGTCGTCTTCGATGACACCCTGGAAGAGGGCAAGCAGGTCGTCGATCAGAAGGGCGAGCTCGGCACCGAGGTTGAGACCTCCACGCAGAAGCTTGTCGACGGCAAGCCCTCCGGCGACCCAACCGTCACCACGGAGCGCACCAAGGAGCCGACCGAGCAGATCATCCGCGTCGGTACCAAGACCACCGGTGAGAACACCGAGACCTACAAGGCTGAGGCCCCGTACAAGGTTGTAGTGAAGTATGACCCGAACATGCCTGCTGGCGAGTCAAAAGTGACCACCAAGGGTGAGCCGGGTGAGAAGACGGTGACGATCAAGCGTGACATCGTCAACTCCAAGCCGGGCGATCCCAAGATCACCGAAGAGATCAACAAGCAGCCTGTCGACGAAGTCATCACCGTTGGCACCAAGCCGTCTGAGGCCTCTGAGAAGGTTACGTGGACCGCTCAGGTTCCGTTCGATGTTGAGACCCGTCCGAACCCGGAGTTGAAGCCGGGTGAGATCAAGGTTGTCCAGAAGGGTGTTCCGGGTGAGAAGACCTACACCGCGGACTTCACCGCGAAGGGCGACCAGGCAACGGTGACCCCGGAGGAGAAGCAGACCAAGGCTCCTGTCAATGAGATCATCGAGTACGGCCCAGCGCCCAAGGACACCTCTGTGGTGACCAAGGTTGAAAAGCCGGTTCCGTTCGAGACCGAGATTGTCTTTGACAACACGCTGAAGGAGGGCGAGCAGGTCGTCGACAAGCAAGGCGAGCTCGGTAGCGAGACCGTCACCTCCACTCAGAAGATCAAGGACGGTAAGCCGGATGGTGAGCCGATTGTGACTACTGAGCGCACCAAGGAGCCGAGCAACGCGGTGATCCGTGTTGGCACCAAGACCGAGGGCTCTGAGACCTCCGAGTATGAGGTCGATGTGCCGTTCGAGACCGAGTTCATCTTCGATGACACGATGGAAGCCGGTACCCAGGAGACCGTCCAAGAGGGCAAGCTGGGCAAGGACAAGGTCACCACGACGAAGACCATCGAGAATTCGAAGGTTACTGGTACGGAGACCACCACTAAGCGTGTTAGCGAACCAGTCAAGAAGATCGTCAGGATAGGCACCAAGGGTAAACCTGCATCCACGGTCATTGAATGGAATGAGCACACTCCGTTCGAGGTTGAGGTCCGCGTTAACCCTGCGCTGAAGCCTGGCGAGACCAAGGTTGTCCAGCAAGGCAAGCAGGGTGAGATTAAGCACACCGTCACCGTTAACGCTGAGAACGGTGAGGCGACGAAGGATGAGTCCACTGAGAAGATCAGTGATCCGACCACACACATCATCGAGGTTGGTCCTGCGACCCACCACGAGACTGTGCTGACGGATAAGCACAAGGAGAGCACTCCGTTCGACACCATCATTGAGTATGACCCGAACCTGGAAGTTGGCAAGGTTGTTGAGGACCAGGCAGGCGGATTTGGTGAGAAGGAAGTAACCAAGACCTGGAAGCTCAAGGACGGCGTGCCGGAAGGCGATCCGGAGACGTCTGAGGAAGTCATTAAGGAGCCGACCCCGCGCAAGATTCGTGTGGGTTCCAAGTGCAAGTGCGAAGTGCCGACGGACGACCCGACAGTTGCTCCCACCGACGATCCGACGGTAGAGCCAACCGAGGACCCGACCGAGGACCCGACAGTTGATCCCACCGAGGACCCGACCGAGGACCCAACGGAAAACCCGACCGAGGATCCAACGGAAAACCCGACCGAGGATCCGACAGTTGATCCCACCGAGGACC
>NZ_KV802470.1:0-121860 GCF_001810695.1 Corynebacterium sp. HMSC065D07 | reverse complement strand
TTGATCCCACCGAGGACCCGACGGTAGAGCCAACGGAAGACCCAACCGAGGATCCGACGGAGGATCCGACGGAAACCCCGACCGAAGAACCGTCGGAAACCCCGACCGAAGAACCTGAAAAGCCTGGTTTTTCTACTTCGAGCATTCCGGACCTTAGCGGCCTGTGGCCGCTCATCCCGCTGGTGATTATCCCGCCGGCACTGGCCCACTTCTTCAAGCCTCCGCACATTCCGGAGTTGCCGACGAAGCCGGTCAAGCCGGTTGAGCCGGTGAAACCGCAGCAGCCGCAGCAGCCGAAGGTGTCGAACACGGAAGCACAGCCGACGCCAACGCAGAACCAGAATGCTCAGCCGAACCAGGCCAGCCAGCCTGGTACGACCTCGAGCACTCCGGCCTCTGCTAAGAGCACCTCGTCTGGCAAGCTCGCCAACACCGGTGCCAACGTCCTAGGCCTTGTTGGTGTGGCTTTGGCGCTCATCGCTGGTGCAGCGTTGATTCTGCGTCCTAGCCGCCGCAAGGATTCCTAAGACCTAGGTTTCCTTAGGGGGCTTGGCCAGCCCCCAAGGCAGTGGTTGAGTGAACCACGAGCAAACGCCCGAGCAAAAGCTCGGGCGTTTCTTCTTGCGCAATCGCACTGCGAGGTCCAGATACGCCTTCGAAGTTCGATGCTGGCATTGAGCAAGGTTTGTCAGCTTTCGTGGTGTTGCGCCCCTCGACCGGAACTGAGCAAGATTGAGGGCCCGCTGTCCTGTCGGCCGAAACGCTGAGAACCGCCGGGGCCTTAGGACTCTTGTGTGCGTCACCCTTCGCGCTCACCGGGAGCGCTAGTGGTCGCTGATTGATGTCCCCCTGTGAGCGCGAAGGGTGGGCGGGGGAGACGTAGGCGTGTGCGGCACAGCTGTTGGGTTCCCTGCGGTCAAGAAAAAGCCCCGGCCACCACGCTCGTTGTGAGCTCGTGGTGGCCGGGGCCTTGCTCGGCGCTGTGCTGTGTGTCAGCGCTTCAGGTCATAAGCACCTTTAGATGTCGAAGGCTTCCTCCAGCAGGTTCTTCTGCTCAATCTGGTGAACCTTCGCGTTACCGGTAGCAGTCGAGGACTGCGAGCGGCGGGACACGCGGACCATCTCCGGCATATCCGGGATGAGCTCACGCAGGTGCTCGTTGTAGAACGGCCACGGACCCTGATTGGCCGGCTCGTCCTGCACGAAGCGAATCTGCGTTGCATTCGGGTAAGCCTCGAAAGCCTCACGCAGACGGTTGAACGGAATCGGGTGGAGCATCTCCACGCGGACGATAGCGATATCGTCGCGGCCGTCGGCCTCCTTCTTCTTGGCCAGCTCCCAGTAGAGCTTGCCGGAGACCAACATGATGGTCTTGACCTTGTCGGTATCGCCGACCTTCTTGCCGTTGATGTCAACGAAGTTCGGGTCATTGATGACGGACTGGAACTTCTTGATCTCAGTGAAGTCCTCGACGGAGGAGGTCGCGGCCTTGTTGCGCAGCATGGACTTCGGGGTGAAGACCACGAGCGGGCGCTTCATCTCGCCGAGAGCCTGACGGCGCAGCAGGTGGAAGTGGTTAGCCGGGGTGGACGGCTGTGCCACGGTCATGGAGCCCTCAGCACACAGCTGGAGGTAGCGCTCGATGCGGGCGGAGGAGTGGTCCGGGCCCTGGCCCTCGTAGCCGTGGGGCAGTAGCAGGATCAGGCTGGACAGCTGCCCCCACTTGGCCTCACCGGAGGAGATGTACTCATCGATGATGGTCTGAGCACCGTTGGCGAAGTCACCGAACTGTGCCTCCCAGGCCACGACAGCATCCGGGTTACCCACGGTGTAGCCGTACTCGAAGCCCATGCCGGCGTACTCGGTCAGCGCGGAGTTGTAGACCATGAACTTGCCGCCATTGCCCTTGGACTCAGCCAGGTGTGCAACGGGGTTGTATTCCTTACCCGTGTGCGGGTCGAAGGCCACTGCGTGGCGTTGGGTGAAGGTACCGCGGCGGGAATCCTCACCGGCCAGGCGCACGACCTTGCCGGAGTTGGCCAGGGAGCCAAAGGCGATGAGCTCGCCCCAGCCCCAGTCGATGCCACCTTCGCGGGAGGTCTTCTGGCGGTCCTTGGCAACCTTGCGAACACGCTTGTGGTACTCGAAGTCCTCCGGCGGGGTGCCGTAGGCATCGCCGATCTCGGCGAGTTCCTCGGCAGTGATGGAGGTATCCAGACCGCGGGTCAGTTCCTGGGAGGAGGTAATACCGGTCTGCTCCTTCGGGCCAGCCTCTTGCGCCTTCTTGTGCTCGGTGAAGACGGATTCCATCTGGTCGTGGAAGTCGCGTGCAGCTGCCTCTGCCTCTTCATCGGAGAGGTCGCCGCGGCCGATGAGCTCCTCGGTGTAGCGCTCACGGACGGACTTGTGGTCATCGATGATGTCGTAGAGCAGCGGCTGGGTCATCGACGGGTCATCGGCCTCGTTGTGGCCGCGCAGACGGTAGCAGACGAGGTCAATGAAGACGTCCTTGCCGAAGCGACGACGGTACTCGGTGGCCAGCTTGCCCACCCAGACAACTGCCTCGGGGTTGTCGCCGTTGACGTGGAAGACCGGGCAGTCGAAGCCCTTGGCCAGGTCGGTGGCGTAGTGCGTGGAACGTCCGGAGTCCGGGGTGGTGGTGAAGCCAACCTGGTTGTTGACAACTACGTGGACGGTACCGCCGGTGGTGTAGCCGCGCAGCTTGGACAGGTTGATGGTCTCCTGGACCACGCCCAGGCCGGTGAAGGAGGCGTCGCCGTGGAGCATGATCGGCACGACGGTGTGGCCCTCCGCGCCCTTGTCCAGGATGTCCTGCTTGGCGCGTGCGATACCTTCCATGACCGGGTCAACGGCCTCGAGGTGAGACGGGTTAGCGGCCAGGGTGACCTTGATTTCGCCGTCACCAAACATCTGCAGGTGCTCGCCCTCAGCACCCAAGTGGTACTTCACGTCACCCGATCCGCCGAGCTGGCCGCCCTTGTAGTTGCCGTCGAACTCACCGAAGATATCTGCCAGCGGCTTGCCCACGATGTTGAAGAGCACGTTGAGGCGGCCGCGGTGCGGCATACCGATGACGACCTCGTCGAGGTCCTGGCCAGCGGCGGTGTCCACGATGGAGTCCAGCAGGGCGATGAGGGACTCAGCGCCCTCCAAGGAGAAGCGCTTCTGGCCCACGTACTTGGTCTGCAGGAAGTTCTCGAAGGCTTCAGCCGCGTTGACCTTCTGCAGGATGTACTTCTGCTCAGAGTTGGTCGGCTTCGGCATGCCGGCCTCAATCTGCTCCTGCAGCCAGCCGCGCTCATCGCGGTCGAGGATGTGGGCGTACTCAGAGCCGACCTTGAGGGTGTAAGCGGAGCGCAGGCGGGTAACCACCTCACGCAGAGTCATGGTCTCCTTGCCACCGAAACCGCCGACGTTGAAGGTGCGGTCCAGATCCCAGATGGTCAGGCCGTGGGTAGCCAGGTCGAGGTCGCGGTGATCCGGCCAAGGCAGGCCCGGCTGCTTCCAGCCCAGCGGGTTGATGTCAGCCAGCAGGTGGCCGCGGGAGCGGTAGGCCTCGATGTACTGCATGACGCGCGTGTTCTTGTCGACGCCCGTGTTGGGGACGTCGGCAGCCCAGCGGAAGGGCTGGTAGGGAACGCCCATGGACTCGAAGAGCTCGTCCCAGAAGGCGTCGTCCAGAATGAGCTGGCCGATGGTGCGCAGGAACTCACCAGACTCAGCGCCCTGGATAACGCGGTGATCGTAGGTGGAGGTGAGGGTAACCAGGCGTCCGACGCCCAGGTCTGCCAGACGGTCTGCGGAGGTGCCGGCGAATTCAGCCGGGTAGTCCATGGAGCCGACACCGATGATGGCGCCGGAACCCTTGGTCAGGCGGGCGATGGAGTGACGGGTGCCAATGCCGCCCGGGTTGGTCAGGTTGATGGTGACGCCGGAGAAGTCATCCATCGTCAGCTTGTTCTTGCGGGAGCGGTCAACGATGTCCTGGTAGGCATCGATGAACTCGGAGAAGGTCTTGTTCTCTGCCTCCTTGATGGCAGCCACGACGAGGGCGCGGGAACCATCCTTCTGCGGGAGGTCGATGGCCAGGCCCAGGTTGACGTGCTCCGGCTGGACCACGGTGGGTTTGCCGTCCTTGATTTCGTAGCGCACGTTCATGTCCGGGTGGATCTGAACCGCCTTGACCATGGCGTAGCCCAGGATGTGGGTGAAGGAGATCTTGCCGCCGCGGGTGCGCTTGAGGTGATCGTTGATCATCGCACGGTTTTCCCACATGAGCTTGACCGGGATGTCGCGCACGGTGGTGGCGGTGGGGATCTCCAGGGACTCGTCCATGTTCTTGGCGATTGCCTTGAACATGCCCTTGAGCACGCGGGAGCCCGGCTCCGGTGCATCCTTGATGCGATCCAGCGGGGACTCGGACTTCTTCTCCGCCTTCTTTGCGGACTTAGCGGCCGCGGCAGAAGCCTTAGAGTCGCTCGGTGCCTTGGCACCCGGTGCGGCAGGGGACTTCTCTGCAGCCTGTGCCGCGCCCTTCTTTTGTGCGGGGGTGGTGGCCGGAGCGTCCGCAGCCTTGGACTGTGCGGCCGACTTCGGTGCCCCGTTGGCCTCAAAGTACTCGCGCCACTCCTTGTCTACGGAGTCCGGGTCCTTTGAGTACTGCTGAAACTGTTCGTCAATCAGCCACGCATTCGGGCCATAGATGCTCGAGTTGCTCACGGCAGATGCTCGCCTCTTTCTGTGCTTCTAAGTTTGTCTTTATTCGACTCTAGTAGGCCAATCCACGGGTGCGAAAGGCACCCCGAAAAGTGTCTTCCTTTATGATACGGGCCCTGTAAGTTTGGCCACTATCCTGGGCGCGTTTCGCGGCCTTTACTCCCCCTGCAGGGGGGAGAGTTGAGTGTTGGCATGGTCAATTACTTGGCGGCCCAATTTGCGGTTGGCGGTTGTTCCCAGCACCGCGCCTACACCCATCGGCAGCAGTTTAGACACCCACGCCCACTTCAGCTTCTTGGTGGCCTGCTTCATAAACAGCTTGGTCAGGCGGCCGTTGAGGCCGCTGAGGGTAGGGCCGGAGAAGCGCGAGAGAGTGGCCGCGGAGGTAACACCGGACAGTGAGGTCACATCGCCCACAAAGGTATCGACCAAGGCGCTACCCTGGGAGCCGGTGAGCACCACCAACACGAGTGCGCGGCGGCGCTCCTTATCGCGGATGTCGTCACCGCGCAGGTGCGCCGAGGCGAGGATGTACCACGCGGCTGCTTCGAGGAAGACCAAGGATTCAGCGCCAACGGTGGCTGCGCCGGTGACGAGGCCGATACCGGGGATAGCAGCGGAGGCACCGGCGGCGGCACCCGTGCCGGTGATGATGTTCATGAAGTGCTTGTCAATGAGTGCTTGGAGCTGAGCCGGGCTGGCGTCGGAGTTGCGCTTCTTTAGACCTTCGACGTAGCTGATGATGACGGAAGATTGTACTGAGACGATCTTGTCGATGGCTCCTAAGAAACCTTGGGTAATGCGGTTGGACTCATCAACCTCCAAGGTGCCTACGGTCTCGGAAGTGCTGGCCCCCTCTTTAGATGAATCCCGGCGGCTAACAGATTTGTTCTTTTTGTCAAAGACCTTGTCGAGCATTGTCTCACCTTAATTCTTTGCTAATGCTGATTGTGAATCTGAACTGTATGTTTACCACCGTATCGAAAAAGCTTTATTGAGCGCGTCGGCAAGCTAGCACACTAGGGTATGAGACATGAGCGAGTTTGAGCCTTCCCCTCCGCGTGAGGTCAGCGCGGCCGCGGCGCGCTTGCTTGCAGATTCCCTCCGCGCCCGTGCCCGCGCCGCCCACGAGGCAGCACGCACTGCGCTTGCCGACGATCTCACGGTCCTCACCAGCGGCGGCTGGGTACGCGGCTGCATCGAAGAGGAATTGCGCACGGACCGTCCACTGAGCGCGCCCGTGCGATCGTGGCGCGGGATTCCCTTCGGCGCGGATACGTCGGGTGCGTACCGTTTCATGGAACCGCGCCCTGCCCCGGCCTGGGAAGGGATCCGGGATTGCCGCGAGTTTGGCCATGTTGCCCCGCAGCCGGTCTATTCCTGGACCGACCGCATTGAAGGCGCGGAGGACTGCCTGACCCTCGATGTCGTCCGCCCACACCATGCGGGTGGGCCCGATGCACCGTCGGGTTCTCAGGAAGGGGAGAAGCTGCCCGTCGTGGTGTATTTGCATGGTGGCAGCTTCATCGTGGGCTCCTCCCACATGTTGATGCTGCGCGGTTTCGAATTCGCGGCGCAGATGGGCGTGGTCTATGTTTCGGTGAACTTCCGCTTGGGCGCCTTGGGTTACCTCGACGTCCGCAGTCTTGGCGGTGAGGCGTGCGCTAACCCGGCGGTGGCGGACCAGGTCTTGGCTTTGGAGTGGGTGCGGGACAATATCGCGGCCTTCGGCGGGGACCCAGACAATGTCACGCTCATGGGGGAATCCGCCGGCGGTGCTGCGGTCCTGACGTTGATGGCTGTTCCGCGCGCCGAGGGCCTGTTCCACCGTGCGATTGCTCAATCACCACCGATCGGCATGATTCATTCGCGAGCGCAGTCAGTCTTTTGGGCCCGCGAGCTGGTCCACAAGATGGCCTTGCCGCGTGATACCACCGCGGATGATTTACGCCGCGAAGATTTCGCGGACGTGGTGCGCTCCGGTCAGTCTATGATGTGGCGCGCGGGGGAGTTACTGTATCTAAATTCCTGCTATGCGCCGACTGTCGACGGCGACCTCATCCCACAGCACCCCATCGAGGCCTTCGAGGCCGGCAACCAGCACCCCGTGCCCTTGCTTGTAGGAACCAACTCCGGTGAAGCTAGTTTTGGCAAGTTCCTTTACCAGCGTCAGAGTGCGCGTGAGCGCGCAGCGCTGCGCCTGCTAGCTTCCTTCGATCCGGAAAGCGCACCGGATGTCGTCGCGGCATACGGTGGTGCGGTGTCGCGCCGCGATTTCGGGGACTTGCTTACCGACGCCCTCTTCTGGGCCCCCACCGTCCGCGTGGCTTCGGAGCATGCGCGGCGCTATCCGACGTGGATGTACCGCTTCGACTTCGCCCCGGCAGCACTGCGTTGGTTGGGCTTGGGAGCGATGCATTCGATGGAGCTCTCCAATATCTTTGGTGATCCGGGAGCATCACGCGTCTCCTTCCTCACCAGCATTGCTAAATCCTCCGAAATGGATGACGTGACGGAGACCATGCAGGCGCAATGGGGCGAGTTCATCAGGGGAGGGGCTCCTCAAGACAACTGGCCGCAATATCGCGCACCGCAGCGCTCGACGATGGTTTTCGATGTGGAGCCGCGCGTCGAGGAGGCACCGATGGAGGGGCGTCGCCAAGCGTGGGAGGCCTACGACATGTTGGAGTGGGGCACCGGGCGTCCGGAGATTCTGAAGGAACTGGGATTCCTGCTTGCGGACGGCAGCTATTGAGGGCAAACGCAGGTAAGATGTGTGGGGCCTTGGCAGCAGCCTGGGTGAGACTCCCACATGGATGGATGTTTATCACATGAGCTTTTTTGAAGATATCGCCTCTGCGCTGGACGGGGAGGGCATTGAGTCCCGCGTCAATGACGATGTGATGTTCGTGCCCATCACCTCCGATTTGGAAATCCAGTTTGTGGAAATTGACCCACTTCTGCCAGCCGCCAACGTATATATCGCCGCCGCAGACGTGGACGAGGATGACGAAGACTTCGAGGCCGTTTTGGTGTCCGTGGCGTTCTCTGTGGAGGATGCGGTTGAGGCCGTATCCCGCCACATCGCCACGGACCAGGTGGTGACGGTGCTGCGTGACCTGCTGGAGGGCACCGATGAGCGCATCGCTGAGTTGGAGTTTGTCCAGGACGAATTCAACCCGAACCTCGTCGTGGCGGAGGTAGCCAACGATTCGGAACTGCGCGTGCTGGTGGAGACCATCGACGGTGTTCCGAGCGCGGTCGTGCGTTTCCTCTCCTTCGACTTTGATGAGGAAGAGCTCGATGAGCTGGAGGATGAGGCAATCAGCAAGCTCTGGGACATCGAGACTCCAGAGGACCTGAGCGAAGAAGAGCGCGTTGCCATCTTCGGCGACGCGGAAGACGTGGACGGCGGGCTAGCTCCCATCATCGAGGTTCCTGCCGAGGCCCTCGAACTGGGCACCTACACCGACTTTGACCGTCTCTTTGACGTGCTGAGCCTTGTCTCCGATCAGGCCTTGGATTGGGAAGCCCAGCTGGTCAGCATCGATGATTCCGATATTGACGAGCCTGAGGTCTATGACATTTTCGGCGCCGATGATGAGGACGAGGATGACGTTCTTTTCGACGACGATGATGACGATGACTCCGACATCGAGGAAGGCGACGCCGACGACTAAAAGCGTCCGGGGTAGGGTAGGAGCGTACTTTTCCCTGGCGTTGAAGAGGAGCAACCAAGACAAATGCCGAATGACAAGGCATCGCTGTACCAGCGTCTGTGTGTTGGCTCAGCGCTAGTGTGTGTGGCTTTGTCTTGGGTGCTGTCGTTGAATCCGGACTATGGCCATCGGGATTTTGTCTTTTCCTCCGTGCTTTCGACCGGCGTGTGGTGCCTGAGTCTGCTCGGCGCAATTTTCTTCATTGCTGCACAGTGGCGGTCCTTGGGTAACCACGCACTGTTCAACCCTTTGCTTGCAGTGGCGGCAAACCTCCTCTTGTCGTCGTTGATCTTCAACATCAACATCCCCTTGTACCTCGACATGATGGGCACGGCTTTCATAGCAATCGTTTACGGCCCTGTCTTGGGAATGGGCACCGCAGTTTTGAGCGCTTGCCTGGCTAGTATCAATAACCCGTCGCTCTTGGCGTATTTGCCAACAGCCGTGGTGGTGGCCTATTTGTTTGGCTGGCTTGCGCGCCGTGGTGCGTTTAAACGAACGCTGGCCATGATGCTTGCTGGTACCGGGCTGGGCATTGTCGCAGGATTGTTGTCCGCAGTTTCTACGTGGTTACTTCCCAGCGATTACGGCCAGCGCGGCCCCGCTGAACTTATAGCGCTGTGGGAGCTCATACTGCACGATGAACACCTCGCCATACTGCTTCAGAACCTGTGCTCTGACGTCATTGACAAGACGTTTACGGCGCTTGTGGTGTGCATTGCAATCCGCTTGGCGCCGAAACCCATCCTCCGCCTTTATGACTACCCGGAGACGCGCCCAGCATTGGATCGCGTGCTGACGGAGGATAGGTTCTCACTTTCTCTTGATGAGGAACCGCCCAAAGGTTTCCTGGACCGGATCCAGCGCTACTTCTAGCGGCTGAGCATCTCGACCTGATGAGGCCCACCGGTACTAGGCGGCCTGACTAAGCCCTTCGAAAAGGGAAAGCGGGGAATGCACCGGTGTGTAGGTGCTATCCACCAGCCACACAAACGTAGCTGCGCTGCTGCTGGAAATCTCATGCACTGCGGAGACGAGTTCTTCAGGAACTAGGGCCCGCACCCACGCTTCCGCTAGTGAGGGGGCGACGGGGCGGCCAGTGGGATCAGTAATGCGCACCGTAACGAGGTAGGAGGGCACGCGCTTTTCGCCATACCCCAGAACGCGGGCCTTAGCCCGCTCACCCACGCGGTGGCGCGAAATGGTAAGCGTCAGCGGGAGTGCTTCACCGCCATATGTCTTTACCGGTGGCAGCACTTTTGATGGTGGGCGCCACTGTGGCGTCGGCCGCGCAAGCGAGCGCGGATGGCGGATGATGCTCTCTATGGAGCGAAGCGTTTCGTGGTGGTGGTAGAGGATATCCGCGGTGAGTTCACCGGTGCTGAGAGCGGACGGGGACTGAACGGAAGTGTGAATGCTGCTGTAGTTCTTCATGGCCCACACACTAGAAATCCACGCGGACATCACCGAACCTTTAAGGGAACATATGTTCGATGTAGCGTTCGACGATTTGACGGGGTGGGATACAGTGAATGGCGATATGAAAAGTACTGCAGCTCCGCAGGTTAAGATCCCGCGGGAAATTTGGGTCATGGTCACCGCCGGGTTCATCATCGCCTTGGGGTACGGGCTCATTGCGCCGCTGCTTCCACAGTTCATCGTTAGCTTCGACGTCTCGATGGCCGCAGCCGGCCTCGTTGTCTCCGTCTTTTCCGCTAGCCGCCTAGTCTTCGCCCCGGCTGCCGGCTTCCTCATTGACCGCGTGGGCACGCGCCGCGTGTACGTGACAGGTTTGTTCACCGTGGCGCTCACCACCGGCTTGGTGGGGATGGCGCAGGAATACTGGCAGATCGTCGCCTTGCGGGCTATCGCCGGCATTGGTTCGACGATGTTTACTGTCGCAGCAATGGGCCTCATCGTGCGCCTGGCACCGCCCAGCATCCGCGGGCGCTGTTCGGCCACCTACGCCACATCCTTCCTTCTCGGCAACGTGATTGGTCCGCTCGTGGGTGCGAGCCTTTCCTTCCTGGGGTTCCGGTGGCCCTTCTTTATTTACGGCACCGGTGTGGCCATCGCCGCGCTGGTTGTGTGGATCCTCATGCCGTCGGTCAATCGCGCCGATGAGCGCCGGCGCCAACTCCGTCCGATGCACTTGGCGGAAGCCTGGGAGGATACCGCCTACCGGGCGGTACTGACGTCGAATTTTGCCCAAGGCTGGATCAACATGGGCGTGCGCGTGGCTGTCCTCCCTCTGTTCGCAGCCGCCATTTTTGCCAACGGCGCCTCGACGTCGGGCGTCGCTCTGGCGGCCTTCGCCGCCGGCAACGCCATTGTCCTGCAGTTCTCCGGATCATGGTCTGACCGGGTCGGACGTCGCCCGCTCATCATTGCAGGACTGGTGGGTTCCGCATTGTTCGTTGGCACGCTGGGCTTGGCGACGAACATCGTATCCCTCCTCATCCTCTCCGCCCTGTCCGGCGCGGCATCGGGCCTCATCGCTCCGTCGCAGCAAGCAGCCGTGGCGGACATCGTCGGCTCGCAGCGCTCGGGCGGACAGGTGCTGTCGACGTTCCAGATGGCGGGTGACTTCGGGCAGATTTTAGGCCCGATTTTCATCGGGCTGCTGGCGGATAGGTACGGATTTGAGACCGCTTTCGGGTTCTGCGCGCTCGTGGCTGCGGCCGGCATTGTTGCGTGGGCATTCGGCCGCGACACCTTGGGTGAGCGGAAGATCATTCTGCGTGGGTTGCGCCGCCGCTACCACCCGCGGCGATAGAGAGCAGAATAGTCCGACTGCGAATTGCTAGCGGAGTTGTGCTGACGGAGTTTCGGGGCGGGACTAATGCTACTTAGCTCGTGTGGCGCGCTTTCTTGCTGCATGCAGCCCAGCGTGGGGTGGTGCCAGTCTTGAAGCTGCGTTCCCTAAAACGCGTAAACCCATACACGGAAGTTTCGGAACCGGTATCTGGGCGGTTCCAGCGCTTTTGGCTACGCTCGCTCGCGGCTCCCATAACCGACCTCCATTTTTCTGCACCAAGGCAACAGAGATTAATTACTTCTTAATCTGCTAAGAAAAGATTAATTTATGGTGGTTACGGCGTCAACTTCCTGGTTTAACTCAATGTGAGGTTTAAGCCACAGTGCGCCCGGCTGCATAAAGCTGCTTGGGCATGTCACGGCGGAGGCTCCATTCGAACTGGATCGGCTTCTCACCGCTGTGCGTGACGTAATCGACGTTTCCTAGGAAGGTATATGCCGAAGCCGTATCCACCTTGTTCTTCTTATTAAAACGGGTTGCGATGATGATGTTGCCGTTGAGCTCATGGTGGTGGATGTAGCGGCGGGCCATCGCGGACTTAAGTGATGTGGTGGATTGGGATTCCCAGTGCAAACGATCCGGTGCTAGCGGGTAATCGCGGTAGTTTGTCGAAGCACTAACGTTCTCATCCTTTTGGAAAGTAACCAGGAAAAGATCAGTGTTAGAGGCATCGAAGCGGCGTACCCCTTCGCGTGGGAGGTTGGCGAGCTTGCGCAGAGAGCCGTCGTCCAAAGCGCCGACGAGTTCGGCGAGGCTGTAATCCGCGTGTGTTTCCAAGACACTATTCGTCGATTTCTCTGGGATGACTCGGGAGCGGTCGAGTGTGAGCCGCATAACCTGAGTTACTTCGGCGACGAAGGCAGGGCAGGCGCGGATGATGCCCAGGGCCTGGTCAATGGTCTCTGGGATTGCCGTATTTGAGTTCGCCCACAGAGCCAGCACAAGCATGGTGGCGTACCGGACTTGCTCGGGAGTCATATCGTTCTCATATGGCCCATCCGGAGAAACCAGGAGACTGTAGGCCGCTACGCGGTTGAGATCGTTGATGTGTAGCAGCACCCGGATTCGGCTGAGTAGAAACTCTTCGTGCTCGCTCGCAGGGCCGAAGGGCAGCAGGTTCTCGTCGCGAAGCAGCGTGGTCCACGTAATGCCCTTGCGACGGTAGATGTCTTCCACGGGGACGCCAGAGCTATTTATGAAGCTTGCGAGGTCGGTCGAGCCGTAGTCAGTAATGAGTGCTCGTATCTTCTTAACGGTGTTCCGGGCCAAGCGTTTGATGTTCTTTAGAACGCGCTCGGTCGTCACGCGGTCCAAGGTGATGCTAGAGCCAGGCGGGGCAGTAGGGAATCCTTGCTCTACCTCCTTGGCGAGGTTCTTTCCGCGAGCGGCGGTAAGCACCTTGAAGCGCTCTTCGAAATCGAATTCCTCGTGCTGGAGACCTAAGAAATCAAAGACGGTACAGGCGTTCTTTCCTTCGTTGAGGCGCAGACCTCGGCCAAGCTGTTGGACGAAGAGCACCGGGCTTTGCGTCGGGCGCAGAAGCAACAGCGTGTTGACCGCTGGGATGTCGATGCCTTCGTTGAAAATATCGACCGCGAAGATGATCTTGATCGTGCCTTCGCGAAGCTGCTCGATGGCGCGACGACGCTCATCAATGTTGAGCTTGCTGCTGACCGCTAGGGCAGGGATACCGAAAAGGTTGAATTGCTCCGCCATGTATTCGGCGTGGGCGATGGTCACACAGAAGCCAAGGGCTTTCATCTCGGAGAGATCGAAAATGCGACGGTTGAGCTCATTGATGATGAACCTGGTGCGCTTTTCTCCGGCCTTGATATAAAACTCGCTCAGCTCCGAAGCTTGATAGTCCTTCTTTCCACGGTTCCAGGTTAGGCTCGTCAGGTCAGTAGCATCGTCGACTCCGTAGTAGTGCAACGGTGCGAGGAGCTGGAGGCGCAACGCATCCCAGAGGCGAAGCTCATGGGCTACGCGATAATCGAAATACTTCTGGACGTTCTCACCGTCACCGCGCTCCGGTGTAGCCGTGAGGCCAAGGAGCTCACGCGGCTGCAGGTAGTCCAGAACAGCGCGATACGTTGCGGCTTCGGCGTGGTGGAACTCATCAATGACGACGACTTCAAAATGGTCCGGCGCAATCTGGGCCAGGCGCTTGCCATGCAGCGACTGGATGCTCGCGAAGACATGGTCCCACTGGGCGGGCTGATCACCGCTTAGGAGGAGCTCGCCAAAGCTGGCAGTGCGAAGAACCTCGCGGTACGTCCGCTGGGCCTGGGTGAGAATCTCACGCCGGTGGGCAATGAAAAGTAGTCGTGGCCTTCGCCCCAGTTTCTCGCATAGGCGGCGGTAGTCAAGTGCAGCCACGACCGTCTTGCCTGTACCGGTGGCGGCAATGAGGAGGTTGCGGTGACGACCGTGAACTTCGCGCTCGGAGTCTAAAGCTTCGAGCATCTCCTCCTGATAAGGATAGGGCTCGACGCGAAGGCCTGATAGCTCGAGCTTTTCGCCGGGCTTTGATTCGAGGAATTTGGCGCTGCCTAGCGCGTCCTTGAGGCGCTCGTAGTCCTTCTCGGGATCAAATGCTTTGAAGTGGGCATCGTACCAATAGCTGTCGAAGGTTTTGATGAACTTCTCAATGATCTCCGGCGTGGAGGAACGAGAACCTCGGACGTTCCACTCCCAGCCGTCAACAAGCGCTGAGCGCGAAAGGTTTGAGCTGCCGATGAAGGCGGTGTCGAACCCGGACTTTCGCCGGAAGAGCCAGGCCTTGGCATGCAAACGTGTGCTCTTGTGTTCGTAGCAAATGCGGACTTCAGCACCGTAATCTTCCACGAGTCGGCGCACTGCGGCTGCTTCGGTCGCCCCGCAGTAAGTGGACGTAATGACTCGCAACGGAATCTGGTGATCCCTGAGGTATTCCAGTTCATCGCTGATGATCGCAATGCCCGAGCTCTTGATGAAAGCGCACAGCAGATCGACGGAGTCCGCCGTTCTAATCTCACGGGCGATCTCAACCGACATATTGGTGTCGTCCACGCTGTTGGTGAACAAGGCACTGGTGTTGAGCGAGACTTCCGGAAGCTCCGGGGCCTCCTCGAGCTCTGATCGATAGATGGCGTAGAGCAGCTGTTCTGCGGCGATAGACTCATCCGCACCAAGATGTTGTGCTAGCGCATTGATGAGGGCAACGCGGTCTTCCGCCTTCGTCATCTCGGTGAGTTTTTGTTCAAGTGCTTTGGCGAAATGCTGAGACACTGCCGCGGCGAAGCGCGGATTGACGTCCTTCGTGGACTCGTGAGCGATGCCAGTAGCAGCCGTGGGGCGAGCCCGTTTGGTCTCCTCGATCCGCTCCTGAATACGAGCGGTGACCGGGGTTTCGTAGATGCCGAAGGGCAGGATGGATTCGGAGCTCATAGGCGCGAAGAAATGAGTTTGACGGTGGGAATGTCTGCGGGAGCCCAGTCGAGTTCCCGTGCCTCAGGTGAGGTCACCCAACGCGTCTCGTCGTGATCACTAAGGGTTAGTTCACCGGACTCGATGCGGCACAGGAATGTAGTTAGCTCAATGGTGGCGAAGTCATACTCGTACAAGGTCGAGGTGACCTTGTCGCCAACGGTTGCGGTTACGGAAAGCTCTTCCTTGATCTCACGCGCCAGCGCCTGCTCCGGGGTTTCGCCCGACTCAACCTTGCCGCCCGGAAACTCCCACATGCCGGCGAGGGACTTTCCAGGAGCCTTTCGACAGGCCAGGAAACGATTGCCGTCTGTGAAGACGGCGCCGACAACACGAATCGGTGAACTCATGGGGACCAGTATGCCGGCTAGCCCCGGTCTTATCTAGGAATTCGCGCCCGTGGCAGCAGAAATATGCGCAGTCACAATGTCATCAATCAACCGCGCGGCCAGCTTGGCGGTGTGGGCGTCGATGTCGAAGGTGGGGTTGAGCTCGACGACGTCGACAAGCGCCAGGCGTCCCGTGGCGGCGATGGTGAGTGCGAGTTCTCGGATGATGTTTACCGGGACGCCGAGGCCTGCGGGGGCGGAGACGCCAGGGGCTTGGTCGGCGGGCAGAACGTCCAAGTCGATGGAGAGGTGGATGGGTGTGGTACCGGCGCAGATGCGCGCGGCGGTGTCGCGCACCTGGGCGAGGTCCATGCTGAGCAGTTCCTCGTCGAGGACGACGGTGACGCCGAGGGCGGCGGCTTCGTCGAAAAGCACGGGCGTGTTGTTGGGGCGGGAGATTCCCAGGACGGAATAGTCGAAGTCTTCGCGGCCGACCAGCTCAGAAATCTGCTTGAACGGGGTGCCGGAGGTGGGCACGTCCGCGGTGCGGAGATCGAAATGCGCGTCCAGGTTGATGATCTGCAGTGGGCCCTGGGCGCGGAAGGCGCCGCGGTGGGAGCCGAAGGCCGTCTCATGGCCGCCGCCGAGGATGATGGGCAGGTGCCCGGCGCGCGAGAGTGATTCCACTGCATCGGAGAGGCGCTCGTGGGAGCCCTCCAGGTCGGTGCCTTGAGTGGTGATCGTGCCGGCGTCGTAAAGCGGGTGCGTATGGTGCAGCGCCAGGGAACCCAGGGCGCTGCGCAGGGCGGCCGGGCCTGCAGCCGCGCCGGGGCGTCCATGGTTGCGCTCAACGCCCTCGTCGGAGGCAAAACCAAGGAGTGCGACGCCGGGTTCTGCCTGGGGCTTGGCGACGTCCAGCGGGCGAACCACGCTGTGCCACCGCGCATGCTCGGGGCCCGGGCCATCGGAGCGGCCGGACCACTCGGGGGCGGGGGAGTAGGCGGGGGCATCAACGGTGTTCATGGTTATCCTTTCGCGTCTGTTCCTTGCGTGGTACCTGCGGCGGTGCGGCGGCCGGTGAGGTAGAAGATGGCAGTCATGAGGAGGATGAAGATAACGCCCGTGGCGAGTGCCGGGCGGTACTGCTCCTGCCATACCATGATGCCAAAAGTGAAGATGATGAAGACGATCGAGAAGTATTGGCCCCAGGGCCAAAAGGGGACGGTGTATTCCAGGCTGGCACGCTCTTCGGTGGGCATCTGGCGGCGGGAGGCCACGTGGGCCAGGAGGATCATCAACCACACGTAGATGGTGGCGAAGGTAGCCAGGGAAGCGATGATTTCGAAGACATTCTCCGGGATGAGCGCGTTGAGCGCGGTGCCGATGATCATGACGATGAGCAGGATGATCATGGTCATGACGGGCACACCCCGAGTCTTCTTCGCCATGATCTGCGGCGCGAGGTTCTGGCGTGCCAAGCCGGTGAGGACGTTGCCGGCGCCGAAGAGATCGGCGTTGATGGCAGAAACCGCCGCGGTGATGACGACGACGTTGAGGGCGGCCGCGGCCCAGGTGACGCCGAGGGTGGAGAAGATTTGGACGAAGGGGCTTTCCTCGCCGGTGATGCTGCGCCAGGGGTTGATCATCAGGATGACCAGGATAGCCAAGACATAGAAGAGCAGGATGCGCACCGGGATGGTGTTGACGGCCTTCGGCACGGACTTGGCGGGGTCCTCGGCCTCCGCGCTGGCGACGCCGACGATCTCCGTGCCGCCGAAGGCGAAGAGGACCAGGATGAAGGAAGCGACCATGCCGGAAATACCGTTGGGGAAGAAGCCGCCATCGTTGACCAGGTTGGCCGGGCCGGTGGTCTCCGCTGTGGAGAGGCCGAAGACGAGCACGGCCACGCCGCCTAAGATCATGGCGATGACGGCGCCGACCTTGACGATGGTGAAGGCGAATTCCAGCTCACCGAAGGCCTTAACCGTGGCGAGGTTGGCGCCGCCGACGAGGAGCAGCGTGGCCGCAACCCAGACCCATTTGGGCGAGCCGGGGAACCAGAATTGCATGTAGACGCCGATGGCGGTCAGATCCGCCAGGGCCACGATGACCATCTCGAAGGCGAACATCCAGCCGGTGATGTAACCCGCCCAGGGGCCTAGGAAGGCGCGGGCGTATTCGGCGAAGGAGCCGGTGACGGGGTGGTGCACGGACATCTCACCGAGCGCGCGTAGGAGGAAGTAAACCACGGCGCCGCCGAGGAGGTAGACCAAGAGGACCGAGGGGCCGGCGGCTTGGATGGCGCCGGCGGAGCCGTAGAACAGGCCGGTGCCGATGGCCGAGCCCAGGGCGATGAAGTGCAGGTGCCGGTGTTTCAAGCCGGGGCGCTTGGCGGTGGTTTCTGCCACGGGGATGCGTCCTCCTCAGTTCCCCTATGCGGTGCTCGTTGGTTCCGGCGCCGCGGATGAAGGGGAGTGGTTGGTGCGGGTGGGTCTGGGAGTTACTTTCCTCTAGTTCAGACGTGGGGTCAATTTTGTGGTGGGGGTGGCACGGTTGGGCTCTATGGCGGGGGACTCATTCCGCTTGTGGGGGTGACGTGCGTGACAAGTGTGTGTGGTGCCGCTAGTATGTGGAAGACCTGCGTGTGGCTGTCGCGTGGGCACGGCTTCAAGCAACCGCCTTTTCTTGGCGTGTGCTTGATCGGCGCGATCATTTAAGAGAACGCGTTTGTGGCCGTGCTAATGACGTGTAGTTTCCACCACCGTGAGGTAGAACATGAACTCTGAAGACGCAATCGTTGACGCCTTCTACGAAAGCGACGACGATGTCCCCTCCAAGAAGGGCATCTGGCGCCTCTTTGTCTACAGCGCTATTGGCGCTTTCGTTTTCTTCTTTCCCATTAGCTATGACGGAAAGAAGTCCATCCCGCTTGACCACATGGTCACCATCATCCGCACTTATGCCGATGCCTTCGTGCCCTGGTTCATCCTGGCGCTGGCGCTCTATGGCACGGTGCGTAGCATCGTGAACAAGAACTGGCGGGAGGGGCCGCTGCAAGCGGTCTTTACAGTCCTCAACGTGGTGGGCCTGGTGGTTTCCTTCCTCATGGTCATCGGAACCCTGCCGGGAGTGCTGGGCAATGAGGACATCGTGCCCTTCCTGTGGAATTCCATTGCCACCCCGGTGGGCCTCATCGTGCCAATTGGCGGCGCCTTCCTGGGCCTGCTGATTGGCTATGGCCTCCTTGAATTCGTGGGCGTGTTCATGCAGCCCATCATGCGCCCGCTGTGGCGCACGCCGGGGCGCTCCGCCATCGACGCTGTGGCTTCCTTCGTGGGCTCCTACTCTTTGGGAATTCTCATCACCGACCGCGTGTATCAGCGCGGCGGCTACACCGCACGTGAGGCATCCATCATCGCGACGGGCTTCTCGACGGTCTCAGCGGCTTTCATGGTGATCGTCGCCAAGCAGCTCGACCTGATGGGCATGTGGGGCACCTACTTCGCGGTATCCCTCGTGGTGACCTTCCTGGTTACTGCAATCACCGTGTGGATTCCGCCGCTGAGCAGGATCCCTGATGAGTACGTCGACGGCGTGCAACCGGACCCCGAAAAGCCGGTCAAGGGCAACTTCATCAAGGCCGCCTGGCGCGAGGCGCTGCTGGCGCTGGACCGCGCGCCGTCTTTGGGTGCTGCCATCTGGGAGAACCTGCGCGATGGCGTGCGCATGGCGGCGGCGATCGTGCCCTCCATCATGTCGGTGGGCCTGATTGGCCTTCTGCTGGCTAACTTCACTCCGCTCTTCGATTGGTTGGGCTACCTGTTCTATCCCTTCGCGTGGATTGTCCAGCTGCCGGAACCGGCACTCGCGGGCAAGGCAGCCGCCATGGGAATCGCGGAAATGTTCCTGCCTGCCACCGTGGCGGCTGGGTCCTCGAGCATGGTGCTCAAGTTCGTGATCGGCGTGGTCGCGATTTCCGCCATCATTTTCTTCTCCGCGCTGGTGCCCTGCATCCTGGCCACCAAGATCCCGATCAAGCTGTGGCAGCTCGTGGTCATCTGGTTCGAGCGCGTGGTGCTCACCATCATCATTACGACGCCGATTGCCTTCTTGGTGACCTAAGGAGGGCTCAGATGAGGGCTCACTAGAATGTGGGCCCATGAGTACCTCCCGAGTCCCGGCGGCGCGCAACGCGCTGGAGATCCTCCGGCTGCTGTCCACCATCGACGTGCCGATTTCCGCCGCGCGCATTCGCAGTGAGCTGAACCTGCCGCGCTCGTCCACCTACCACCTGCTCAAGGAAATGGTGGACGCGGGATTCGTGGTGCACCTGCCGGAGAACCAAACCTATGGCTTGGGGCTCGCCGCCTATTCCATGGCCGCGGCTTATGCCACGCAGCAGCCCCTCGTGAAGGCAACGCAGGGGCACCTTGAACGCATCGCCAGCAGCGTGGGCGGCTCGGGGCACCTGTCGCGCTTGGCGGGATCGGAGATCCTCTACCTCAACGAGGTTCGCGCGCCGGGGGCGCTGTCACTGGTCACGGAGAGGGGAGTGCGGCTGCAGGCACAGCGTACGGCCTCGGGGCGGGCGATGTTAGCGCTGCTTCCGGAAGCAGAATGGAAGGCGGCATTCTTCCCCGGTTCCTTAGGCTTTGGGGAATACAAGGAAATCCTGCGCCACGTACGCGAGCGCGGTTGGGCCGAAGAGGTTGAGGTGGTGGCGCGCGGGCAGGCGTCGGTAGGCGTGGCGGTGGTTGACCACGTGGGCAGGCCGGCAGCGGCGCTGGCGGTGACTTTCCCGGTGGGCACTGCCGACGCCACCGACGTCGCACAACAACTGCACGCGGCAGCACAGCAGGTGGCAAAGAGGATGTACGGGCGCCGTTAAAACGTAGTGCGCGGGGTATTGGCGCGCCGGGGAGCCTGTTGTACTATGAGCGCAACGCGTAAGGCTGTCGCGCGTATCACCATTTTTCTATTCTTGTGAAAGCAAGTACGTATTTTCGCGTGCCTTTTCTCCCCGCTGGTGGGTGAGGTGCGGGCAACGCGGCGACGTTAAAGGAGCCTTACATGTCTAATTCTTATCCCTCCACCGTGACCGTGGGAATCGGGGCGCTGAGCATCGAGGAGGTCGTGGCCGTTGCGCGCTATGGCGCGCCGGTAGAGATTTCCCAGGATGCGCTTGAGGAAATCGCCTCCACACGCGAGCGCGTCGAGGAGCTGGCGCAGGACCCGACTCCGGTCTATGGCATTTCCACCGGCTTCGGCGCCCTGGCCCGCCGTCACATTCCGGAGGAGATGCGCGCGCAGCTGCAGCTTTCGCTGGTGCGCTCGCATGCGGCGGGCACGGGCCCGGAGGTTGAGCAAGAGGTTGTCCGCGCGCTCATGTTGCTGCGCCTGTCCACCCTGTGTACTGGCCGGACCGGTGTGCGCCCGGTGGTGGCACAGACCTATGCCGCGGTGCTCAACGCCAACATCCACCCGGTGGTCCGCGAGTACGGCTCCTTGGGCTGCTCCGGCGACTTGGCTCCGCTCGCGCACTGCGCGCTGGCGCTGTTGGGTGAGGGCGAGGTGCGCGTCGACGGCGGTGATATCACCCCGGCCGCCGAGGCCCTGTCTGCTGCGGGCATTGAGCCGCTCAAGCTGCGGGAGAAGGAAGGCTTGGCGCTAATTAACGGCACCGATGGCATGCTGGGCCAGCTGTGCCTGGCTATTACAGATCTGCGAGAACTGGCCAAGACCGCGGATATCGCTACCGCAATGACAGTGGAAGGCCTGCTGGGCACGCTTGTGGTATTCGCCGATGACCTGCAGCAGCTGCGCCCACACCCGGGCCAGGCGGATGCCGCAGCCAATATCCTGCAGGTTGCAGAGGGGTCGGAGATTCTCGCGGCTGCCCTCGAGGACTTCAAGAAGAAGCAGGTCCAGGACGCCTACTCCGTACGCTGCGCCCCGCAGGTAGCCGGCGGTTTCCGCGATACTTTAGCGCACACCGCCTTGGTTGCGGAGCGGGAGCTTGCCGCGGCCGTCGACAACCCGGTTGTGGCCAAGGATGGGCGCGTGGTTTCCAACGGCAACTTCCACGGCGCGCCGGTGGCCTACGCGCTGGACTTCCTGGCCATCGTGGTGGCTGACCTGGCCTCTATTTCTGAACGTCGCACCGATCGCTTCCTCGATGTTGCCCGCAACCGCGGCCTTAACGCCTTCCTGGCCGATGACCCGGGCGTGGACTCCGGCCACATGATTGCGCAGTATGCGCAGGCGGGCATCGTCTCTGAGCTCAAGCGCCTGGCCAACCCGTCCTCGGCGGATTCCATCCCGTCTTCGGCGATGCAGGAAGACCACGTTTCTATGGGCTGGTCGGGCGCGCGCAAGCTGCGCAAGGCAGTCGACGGACTGCAGCGCGTCCTCGCCATCGAAATTCTCACCGCCGCCCGCGCTATTGATATGCGTGAGGGCAAGCCGGCCAAGGGTACTGGCGCGGTCATTGACACTCTGCGCCAGACCGTGCAGGGTCCGGGCACCGACCGCTACCTCTCCCCAGAGATTGAGGAGACCGTGCGCCTGGTCAAGGAAGGTGCGCTGGTGGCTGCGGTAGAGGGGGCCGTCGGCACGCTGCGCTAACTCCACCCCAGCCCCATGGTCCACGCGGTCCATGGGGCTTTCTCGTCCGCCCTTGATTTCAAAAGTGCAGACCTGGAAGTACAGACGCTGCATGAATACACTTCCAGGTCTGCACTTTTGGGTTGGGTGGAGGTATGGAGCCATTGGGTTGGTTGATGCGGGGCCGCTGCAGGGCAGCTGAATGTGGCGGAGGCGGGCAGCGCGCCGCTGCAGTACTGGTCGTGCGACAGTCTTGTATCTGAGACAGCTAGGCCAAAAGTGTCCTGGCTCATGGTGCTGCGTCACAGTAACTTGTCCTGTGTGACGCCGACCAAGCCTCTAGGGACAGCCCCGGGAAACCGGCCTGGGGCTTGGGAAGGCGTCGAAAAGCACGAGCGAAAGGAAGTCATGTCTGAACCCCGCGAAGTACGCGCCCCGCGCGGAACCGAACTGAACGCCAAGTCTTGGCAGACCGAAGCCCCGCTGCGCATGCTCATGAACAACCTCGACCCCGAGGTTGCCGAGCGCCCCGAGGACCTCGTGGTCTACGGTGGCACCGGCCGTGCCGCCCGCAGCTGGGAAGCCTTCGATGCCATCGTGGAGTCCCTCAAGGACCTCGAATCCGATGAGACCCTGCTGGTGCAGTCCGGCAAGCCGGTGGGTATTTGGAAGACCAACGAGTGGGCACCGCGCGTGCTCATTGCGAACTCCAACCTGGTCGGCGACTGGGCCAATTGGGAGCACTTCCGCAAGCTCGAGGATGAGGGCCTCATGATGTACGGCCAAATGACGGCCGGTTCCTGGATTTACATCGCTACCCAGGGCATCCTGCAAGGCACTTTTGAGACCTTCGCGGCCGTGGCCAAGAAGCGCTTCAACGGAACGCTTGCCGGCACCTTTACCCTGACCGGTGGCTGCGGCGGCATGGGCGGCGCACAGCCGCTGTCCGTCACTCTCAATGGCGGCGCTTGCCTCATCGTCGATGTTGATGAGACCCGCCTGAAGCGCCGCCAGTCCAAGCGCTACCTCGATGAGGTCGTCACCGACCTGGACGAGGCCCTCAAGCTGGTGCTCGACGCCAAGGAGAACAAGAAGCCTCTGTCCGTGGGTCTGGTGGGCAATGCCGCCGAGGTCTTCCCGGAGGTGCTGCGCCGCCAGCGTGCGGGCGAGTTCACCGTGGACATCGTTACGGACCAGACCTCCGCGCACGACCCGCTGAGCTACCTGCCCACCGAAATCACCGTCGAGGATTGGCACAACGAGGCCAAGGCGGATCCGACCACCTTCACGAAGAAGGCCCGCGAGGCCATGGCCGCCCAGGTTCAGGCCATGGTGGAATTCCAGGACGAGGGCGCCGAGGTCTTCGACTACGGCAACTCCATCCGCGATGAGGCCCGCAAGGCCGGCTACCAGCGCGCCTTCGAGTTCCCGGGCTTCGTCCCTGCCTACATCCGCCCGCTCTTCTGCGAGGGCTTGGGCCCCTTCCGCTGGGCAGCGCTCTCCGGCGACCCAGAGGACATCAAGGTAACCGACCAGGCGCTTAAGGAGCTCTTCCCGGACAACGAGCACCTGCACAACTGGCTTGATGCCGCTGAGGAGTACGTGGAGTTCGAGGGCCTGCCGGCGCGTATTTGCTGGCTGGGCTACAACGAGCGCCACAAGGCTGGCTTGCTCTTCAATGACCTAGTCAAGGAAGGCAAGATCAAGGCCCCGATCGTCATCGGTCGCGATCACCTGGACTCCGGCTCCGTGGCCTCCCCGTACCGCGAGACCGAGGCCATGCTCGATGGCACCGATGCTGTGGCTGACTGGCCGCTGCTCAACGCCATGACCGCTGTGTCTTCCGGTGCCACCTGGGTGTCCATCCACCACGGCGGTGGCGTAGGTATGGGCCGCTCCATCCACGCGGGGCAGGTCACCGTGGCCGATGGCACCGAGCTGGCCGCCGCCAAGCTGCGCGCGGTGCTCACCAACGACCCGGGCATGGGCGTTATCCGCCACGTGGATTCCGGTTACACTCGCGCCAAGGAAGTCGCCGACGAGCGCGGCGTGCGTATCCCGATGGAATTCAAGGCCCGCGACTAGACACGAGAGGAAAAGAAGATCATGTCCACCCTGTTTACTGGAATCTCAGAGCTGCGCACGGTGTCGGAGGCAGGCACGCTTGCCGACGCCTCCCTCATCGCCAACACCGACGGCACCATTGCCTGGATCGGATCGGCGTCCGAGGCGCCAGCCGCGGACGAGAAGGTCGACCTTGGCGGCCGCGCAGTTCTGCCGGGCTGGGTGGATTCCCATACCCACATGATCTTCGACGGCGACCGCTCCGCCGAGTTCGAAGCCCGCATGGCGGGCGAGTCTTACCAGGCCGGCGGCATCGCCGTGACCATGGATGCGACCCGTTCGGCGGGGGAGGAGCGCCTGGAAAAGCTCTTGGTGGAGCGCATCGCCGCCGCCCGCCGCGGGGGAACGACGACCCTGGAGACCAAGACCGGCTACGGCCTCAACACCGCCTCCGAGGTTGAGGCCGCTCGCGTGGCGGCCCGCCACGTCGATGACGTGACCTTCCTTGGCGCGCACCTCGTGCCGCCGGGAGCAGAGGCCGAGACCTACCTCGACGAGGTGGTCGGCCCCATGCTCGATGGGGTGGCCGAGCACGTGCAGTGGATTGACGTCTTCTGCGAGCGCGGTGCATTCGACGAGGATCAGTCGCGCCGCGTGCTCGAGGCCGGTAAGGCCCGCGGATTGGGCGTGCGCGTGCACGGCAACCAGCTGGGCGAGGGGCCAGGCGTAGCACTCGCGGTGGAGCTGGGTGCTGCCTCCGTGGACCACGTCAACTACCTCAGTGATGCCGATGTTGAGGCACTGGCGTCTTCGGATACGGTGGCCACCTTGCTGCCTGCCTGCGACCTGTCCACGCGTGAGCCGCTGGCGCCGGGACGCAAGCTTATCGACGCCGGCGCGACCGTCGCCATCGCCTCCAACCTCAACCCGGGCACCTCGTACACGTCCTCGATGAACTTTTGCGTGACCACGGCCGTGCTTCAGCAGCACCTTACGCTCGATGAGGCGATTGCCGCCGGCACGCTGGGCGGTGCCACCGCGCTGCGCCGCCAGAATGTTGGCGAGGGCAAGGATGCGCAGGGCCGTCCGGCCAAGGGCTCGCTGGTGGTCGGTGCTGCCGCGGACCTCCATGTCCTCGATGCCCCGAGCGCTATCCACCTGGCCTACCGCCCGGGCATGCCGATGACCTGGAAGACCTTCGTGGGTGGCTGCGAAGTCTAGGCCGGGGCAAAGGCACCATTTGAGGGGCACCTTATAAAGAAACCGACATGTATTGACGTGGGGTTTTAGATTTCGGAAGCCGCAAATGGTGCCTTTGGGTTTGGTATCTTCGGTCTTTTCGGGCCTTCGCGGACGGGGACTAAGTGTGATTCAAAGGGCTGGGTCAAATGGGGCTGAGTTAAAGGGCCTTGGCTGAAGTTCGAGGTGCCGGGGTGCCGCGTCGGGAAGAGACAGGTCGTGGGGAGAAATAGCTAATCTCACCTCAGTGCCGTACTCTGGTTTGAGCAATGAGCATTACCGATAACGCCACCGGCGGCGTCAACGAGCCGGAAGAATTCAATAAGTCGGAATCTCAGGAAAACTCGCAAGGTGGCGAAGCATTGGACGCTTCGCAGGTGTCGAACCATGACACCGGGGCTGCGAATAACCCTGAGGACACCGGCGCTGAAGAAGCTTCAGCCAACGACAACTCCCAGGGTTTTGCACACCTCGGCCTTCCCGATGACGTTCAGGAAGCCGTGTCCAAGGTGGGCTTTACCAAGCCATCCCCGATTCAGGAAGAAACCATCCCGATCCTCATGGAGGGCCGCGACGTCGTCGGCCTCGCCCAAACGGGTACGGGTAAGACCGCAGCCTTTGCGCTGCCGGTTCTCTCCCAGATCGATACCGAGGCTCGCTATCCGCAGGCCCTTGTCCTTGCGCCCACGCGCGAGCTGGCTCTCCAGGTTGCGGACTCCTTCCAGTCCTTCGCCGACCACTTGGGTCGCATCGAAGTTCTGCCTATTTACGGTGGCCAGGCTTATGGCATCCAGCTCTCTGGTCTGCGCCGTGGTGCCCAGATCATTGTGGGTACCCCGGGCCGTGTCATCGACCACCTGGAGAAGGGCTCCCTGGATATCTCCCAGTTGCGCTTCCTCGTCCTCGATGAGGCAGACGAGATGCTCAACATGGGCTTCCAGGAAGACGTTGAGCGCATTCTTGAGGACACCCCGGAGGACAAGCAGGTCGCACTCTTCTCGGCCACGATGCCGAACTCCATCCGCCGCCTGTCCAAGCAGTACCTCAACAACCCTGCCGAAATCACGGTGAAGTCGGAGCGCCGCACCAACGACAACATCACGCAGCGCTTCCTCCTGACGCCGCACCGCCATAAGATGGATGCCTTCACGCGCATCCTCGAGGTCATTGACTATGACGCCATCATCGTCTTCTGCCGCACGAAGCATGCGACCGAAGACGTGGCCGACAGCCTCAAGGAGGCCGGCTACAACGCCGCTGCCATCAACGGCGATATCGCGCAGCAGCAGCGTGAGCGTACCGTCGATCAGCTCAAGGATGGCCGCCTGGACATCCTGGTGGCTACCGACGTTGCTGCCCGCGGCCTCGACGTCGACCGCATTACTCACGTGGTCAACTACGACATCCCGAATGACACCGAGTCCTATGTGCACCGCATTGGCCGTACCGGCCGTGCTGGCCGCACTGGCGAGGCCATCCTCTTCGTCACCCCGCGTGAGCGCCGCATGCTGCGCTCCATCGAGCGCGTGACCAACGCCCGCCTGGAGGAGATGGATCTCCCGACCGCGGATGAGGTCAATGCCAAGCGCAAGGAGAAGTTCTTCGCGGCCATCGGCGCCTCCCAGCAAGACAAGCAGTTCGACTTCTTCCGTGACATGGTGCGCGAATACTCCGCGGCAGAGAACGTGGCGATGGATGACATCGCGGCCTCCCTGGCTGTGCAGCTGCAGGGCGGAACGGACTTCCTGATCAAGGAGCGCCCGGTGTCCAAGAAGGACCGCCGCGAGCGCGATCGCTTTGAGCGCGATGGCCGCGGGCGTGACCGCGACCGTGATCGTGGTGGCCGTGACCGCGATAGGGGCCGTGACCGCGGCCCGCGCCGCCCGGACGGGGACTTTGAGACGTACCGGCTGGACGTCGGCAAGCGCCAAGGCGTGCGCCCCGGCGCCATCGTGGGTGCGTTGGCCAACGAAGGTGGCCTGACCTCCAAGGACTTCGGCCGCATCACCATCGCCGTGGGGCACACCCTGGTGGACCTGCCGAAGAACCTGGACCCCGCAGTGCTGGACCGTCTCAAGGACACCCGCATTTCTGGCCAGCTCATCAAGATCCAGAAGGATACCGGACGCCCACCGCGCCGGAACTTCGACGATGACCGCGGCCGCGGCGGTTACGGCGGGCGCGGACGTGGTGGACGCGGTGATCGTGGCGGATACCGTGACCGTGACCGCGGTGGACGCGGCCGTGATCGTGGTGGACGCCGCGGCGGCTGGCGCGACTAGCCTCCGCTCGGCGCCGCAGCGGCGTTAGAGCAACACAAGAAAACCTCCCAAACTCGTTCACGCATCGTGCGAGCTTGGGAGGTTTTCGCTATTGGGGCCTAAACCGGAAGGATTAGACGTACATCAGGATGGCGCACACAACCCACAGCAGGTTGAAGATGCCGGAGAACATAGCCAGCTGCTTCTTTAGCTTGGCAACATCGGCGCTGCCTGGGGCAGCAATCGCGGACATGGCCTGGTTCTGCTTCGGGATGACCACGACGAGCAGGATAACCCAGGCGATGACGGCCAGAAGAAGAGCGATGTGGAACTGGACCTGGGACTTGTAGGTATTGAGGTCAGTAAGGAAGACAGCTAGACCAATGACCGGAACAATAGCGGAGATATAGCCATACGTCGAGGTGATCTTGTTGAGGACACCGGCGGCACCAGCTGCAGAAGCATCACCGGAGGCCGCCTTTGCCAGCTGACCGGGGAAGGCGGAGGTGGAGATGCACACGGTACCGACCAACAAGATAGCGGCGAAGGCGTGGAGGAAGATGAGCAAGCTAGTCATGGGAGGGTGCTTATACCTTTCTGTACGGGGCTTTTCCCTGCGAGAGTCTAACGGCGCGGTGAGATGAAATCGAATCGACACTGGTGGCGCATGACCACGTAGTCGCGGGAGGGCAGCGGTAGTTGGTATTTGCGGGCCACTGCGGCAAGCCGCTGCGAGTAGTCGCAACGGTCGGCGGGCGGGAGCCAATCGGCCGGCAGAGAATCGGACTTGGCCTGGTTGAGGTTGCGGGCGGTGGCGACGAGGTTGAGCGGATCGTTAGCAAAGGCCATCTTTTTATCCGGCGGCCAAACTGATGCCCCAAGGTCCCAGGCCGCCGCGAGCGGGAAGACGTGGTCAACTTCCACGCGGTCCGGCGCGGGCGCGCGGGCATAGGGATCGTAGAGGGCCCCGTCGATAGTCTGCGCGGCCTTGACGTTGTCCCGTGTTCCAGGTGCCCATCCGCCGAAGTCTTCCCGTTTATAGCCGGGGACCTCCACGCGCGCGGGCACGGTTGCCACGCCCAGATCAGGTCCGGGGAGGAGGTGATAGCCGCCGTAGACAACGGTTGCCACGGAGAGGAAGCCTATATAGACCGTGCGCAGGTTCATGCACTTTTAGACTGCGCGGGGGTGTTCGCGGTTCCCGTATGAGCAGGAAGCCTGTGAGTGCGCAGAGGGGCTACATGGATGCAGTCAAAAGGCACTTCCCAGAAGGCATTAGTAAGAAGGTTTCTTTGGGGGGGCAAAGACACCTTTTAGAGGCTCGGACACGGCGTTCTCGAAGCAAAGGCACCTTTTGGGAAATGCCTTTTGAGTAGCGACCATGTAGAGCCATCCGATCCAATCACAAGCGAAACCCCGCCACAGCAGTAACTGGACTGCTGGAGCGGGGTTCGCGCGTGAGGGGAGAGGGGGAGAGGCCTACTTCTGAACCTGCTCCGCAGCCTCCTCGAAGTCCAAGTCATCGTTCTTCTCAACGAGCTTGGCCAGGCGGGATGCCTCCTCGAACTCCTGGGTGACCTTCTCATCCGGAGCCTTGGTGGCCAGGGAAACGCCGACAGTCACGAGCAGAGCGGAGATGAAGCCAGGTACCAGCTCGTAGAGGGTATCGCCCAGCGGGCTCATGCCCCAGCCGATGGCCACGATGGCACCGGTGAGCATGCCGGCGATGGCGCCGGTGGAGTTGAGTCGCTTCCAGTACAGCGACAGCAGCACCAGCGGACCGAAGGCGGAACCGAAGCCGGCCCAAGCGAAGCCAACCAGGCCCAGAATCGAATCCGACGGGTTAATGGCCAGCACAGCAGCGATGACGGCGATGGCCACGACGGCGGTGCGGGACAGGTTGATCAGGACGTTCTGGCTCGGCTTTTTCTTGGCGAAGATGAGGTAAAGGTCCTCAATCAGGGAGGTGGAAACAACCAGCATCTGGGAGGACATGGTGGACATGATGGCCGCCAGAACGGCGGTCAGGACCAGACCTGCGAAGAGCGGGTGGAACATAACCTGTGCCATGTCCAGGAAGATGGTCTCGTAGTTCTCCTGGTCAGTAATGGAGTGGCTGGTCTCAGTGAAGAAGACCGTGCCGGAGAGCGCGACGAAAATAGCACCGATGAGGGAGATACCCATCCAGCTGACACCGTAGAAGCGGCCTGCGCGGGCGTCGGAAGGCTTACGCAGCGCCATGAAGCGCACGATGATGTGCGGCTGGCCAAAGTAGCCCAAGCCCCAGGCCAGGTTGCCGATGATGACGGCGGCAGACACACCAGAGAACAAGGAGAAGTAGTCAGGGTTCTCAATTACACCACCGGTGGCGTACGGGTTCTCAGCGGCGAAGCTGAAAATCTCGCCCGGGTTGTCCAAGGAGAAGAGCACCATGATCGGCACGATGATGAGAGAGGCGAACATGAGCAGGCCCTGGACGGTATCGGTGTAGGACACCGCGAGGAAACCGCCGACGAAGGTGTAGAAGACCGTCACGGCAGCCACGACGAGCATGCCGACCAGGTAGTCGCCACCGAAGCTGGACTCGAAGTAGCGGCCGCCGGCCACCATGCCGGAAGAGACATAGAAGGTGAAGAAGAAGATGATGATCGCCGCCGCGATAATGCGCAGCAAGCGCGACTTATCGTGGAGGCGGTTTTCAAAGAAGGAGGGAACAGTAATCGAATTGCCGGCGATTTCGGAGTAGGAACGCAGACGCGGCGCGACCCACTTCCAGTTGGCCCAAGCACCGATGAGGAGGCCGATGGCCATCCATAGCTCGGACATGCCGGTCAGGAACAAAGCGCCCGGCAGGCCCATAAGCAGCCAGCCGGACATATCGGAGGCGCCGGCGGATAGGGCGGCTACGAACGGGTGAAGGCCGCGGCCGGCGAGAACGTAGTCGTCGTACTCATCCGTCTGCTTGTAGCTCCAGAAGCCGATGGCGGCCATGGCAAGCAGGTAGATGATCATCGCAACGACATACCAAGTGGAGTCTTGCACTGATCTCTCCTTGAGATTGAGATTAAAGAATAGGACTCACCCACGCTAACGAGGCAAATGCTCCAACCCAACTGAAAATTGGCTGGTTGACCAGTATTTGGTTACCTTGGTCACAGATTAATGCACGGTCTTACTGGTGTTACGCCGTTATGTAACGAGACTGTAACAATTGCGTATTTGGGCAGGAATCGGGAACTTTCTGCAACCCTTTCCCCACAAAGGTGTGCTGCTAAACTGGCCCCTATGGCTTCTTACCTGCTGCATGGCCTCTGGCTGCCCGTCTCCGGCCTGAGTCTATGGATCGAACAGGTCGAAGGGCACAAGATCGTCATGCCCTCAGCAGTCCCGGAGGGAACCTTTCCGGATGTGGTTGATACCATCCTGAGCAAGAAGACCTTCCGCAACCGAGCGCGCGTCTCCCTCCGCACACCGAAGGGCAAAGATGTCTCCCTCATGGTGCCCATGGCGATGTTCGCCCCGGATGAGGCAGTGGAGACGCTGGCCAAACTGGAATACCTCGATACAGACAGCCAGGCGGTTTCGGCGGAACAGCGTGCAGCTATTGCGCCGGACCTCCTGTGGCTCATCCGCGCCTATCGCGGCCTGTACCGTTTCGTCCGCGCCGGCCGCGTGACCATCCGCCTGTCCTATCAAGCAGGCGAGTGGTACCCGATGTGGCAGCTGGCATCCGGTCTGGGCGAGCGCAGCTGGCTGGCGGAAATGCTGGCTTCTGCGCCCGGCATCCTCTCCATTAATAACCGGGCGCTTTCGGATGATTTGGCCGATGAGCTTACGCACTGGATTGCCTATACCCAATTGCGCCCGCAGATCGATGCCCCACGCGCCGCGCCCTGGCATGAATTCGCGCAGGCCTTGCTGAAAACCGCGCCGGTCAAGAAGGGGCGCGCCCAGCTGCTGCGTGGGCTCAATGAGTGGAAAGATTCCATTACCTCCGTTGACCTGCAGCTCGTCTTCCTCGTGGAGGAGCCGCCAAATAGTACTGACTCCGTCGAGGATGCAGCGTGGCCCATTCGCCTGCTGGTGCGCTCCGGTACGGATTCGCCGCTGCCGGTGCGGCAGGACCAGTTGGATCGGGGGAGCGTCGAGAAGCTGCGTGAGGCCCGCCGCCATGCCTTCGACGTGGCTCCGCGGCTGAAGTACAACTCCGCCCCGGCGAGCCGGAATGCGGGGGACTGGGACGTCTACCTGACCACCGAGCAGCTCGTCGATTTTGTTACCCACGACGCCGCTGCCCTGCGCAAGGCCGGTTTCACCGTGCTGCTGCCCAAGTCTTGGTCCCATATGGAGACCAAGGCCAAGCTGGAAACCACGGAGGTCCGTGATCCGGCCGATGCTGCCACCAAGGCGCACATTGGTATGGAGAAGCTGTTCAGCTATGACTGGAAGCTCTCGGTGGGTGACACGCAGCTTACCGACGCCGAAATGCAAGAGCTCATCACTTCTAAGTCCGGGCTGATTCGTTTGCGCGGCGAGTGGGTCATGGCGGATACCCAGGCCTTGAACAAGATCTCGCAGTACATGCGCGAGTTGGCCGATACCGCACGAAAGCGCGCCCTGAAGGAGTTGGAGCAACTCGCCGCTACCGCAGAGATGGCGCGCCAGCTGGAACAGCCCGGCTGGGAAGAATTGGTGGCCGAGGTGGAGCGCCGCCGCAAGGAATTCAATGAGGGTGAGCAAGAAGAAGCGGTAACGCTTGCAGACCTGCGCGAGATGGCCTTGAAGTCCATGGCGGAGGACCCCGTGGCCTTCACCGGATCCGAGTGGCATACCTCGCTGCTCGGCGGGCTGGATAGTACGGCACCTGACCGCGTGGAGATCCCCGATACGGTCCATGCCGAGCTGCGCGAGTACCAGCGCCGAGGCGTCGACTGGCTGTACTGGATGTCCCGCAACAACATCGGCGCGGTGCTGGCAGATGACATGGGTTTGGGCAAGACCCTGCAGCTGCTGTCTTTGCTGGCGGTGGAAAAGGCTGCCCACGAGGACGCGCCGGACAAGGAAGATGGGGAGGCTGAAGCCTGGAAGCCCACCCTCGTCGTCGCGCCGACCTCCGTGGTGGGCAACTGGGCTAGGGAAGCTACGCGCTTCGTACCGGACTTTAAGGTCATGGTGCAACACGGCACTGGGCGCCTGAAGGGCGAGGAATTGGTCAGCGCAGCTCAGGAGGCCGATATCGTCATTACCTCCTATGGCACGGTGAGCCGTGACTTCCTCACATTGAGCAAGGTGGAGTGGGACCGCGTGGTCCTCGATGAGGCTCAAGCGATCAAGAACGCCTCCACGCGCTCCTCCAAGGCAGTGCGCGCCATCCCGTCACGTCACCGCGTAGCGCTGACCGGCACGCCGATTGAGAACCGCCTCTCAGAGATGCGCTCCATCCTGGACTATTGCAACCCGGGCATCTTGGGTTCGGCCTCCTTCTTCCGCAACCACTTTGCCAAGGCCATCGAGCGCGAGGGCAGCGATGTTATGGCGGAGCGCCTGCGCCTTCTCACCGGTCCGTTCATCCTGCGCCGCCTTAAGACGGATCCGAATATCATCGATGACCTGCCGGAAAAGTCCGAACAGATCATCACCGTGCGCATGACCGATGAACAGGCAGCACTCTACAAGGCCCTGGTCAATGACGTGGAGCAGGCCCTGGCGAAGAAGAAGGAGGGCATCTCGCGCCGCGGCCTCATCCTGGCATCACTGACGCGCATCAAGCAGATCTGCAACCACCCGGCGCACTTCTTGGCCGATGGTAGCCCCGTCACCATCAAGGGCAAGCACCGCTCCGGCAAGGTGGAGGAGCTCATGCGGATCATCGACCAGGCCATCGAATCTCAGGAGCGCGTTCTGATCTTCACCCAGTACAAGGCCTTCGGCGACGTTCTCCAGCCCTACCTCTCTGAACAACTGGGCTGCGAGATTCCCTTCCTCCATGGCGGGGTCAGCAAGAACCGGCGCGATCAGATGGTGGAGGAATTCCAGGCCGATAACGGCGCGCCCGTCATGCTGCTCTCGCTCAAGGCGGGTGGTACGGGGCTGAACCTCACGGCGGCGTCGATTGTCGTGCACATGGACCGCTGGTGGAATCCGGCGGTGGAGAACCAAGCCACGGACCGCGCCTTCCGCATCGGCCAGCAGCGCAACGTGCAGGTGTACAAGATGATTACCGCCGGTACCTTGGAGGAATCCATCCAGGACATCCTCGACGGCAAGACACAGTTGGCCGGTGCCGTCGTGGGCGAGGGCGAGGGCTGGCTCACCGAACTGAGCCCTGAGCAGCTGGCGGATCTCATGAGCTATAGGGAGCAGGAGAAGTAAATGGCACCGAAGAATCCTGAGGACAATAACGTCATCTACGCCAACTTCGGCACCCGCAAGCGCGTGAGCACGCCGGAGGAGGTCAACCGCGTTGACCGCGTGCGCACCATGCAGCCGGCGGCCACGCGCCTGCTCAATTTCGTGAACCAGCAGACGGATTCCGGCCGCATTCGCCGCGGGCGCCAGTACGCCACCGAGGGGCATGTCGTGGGCCTCGATGTGCGCAATGGTGCTGTGCACGGCAAAGTCGCGGGCTCTCAGAACGAACCTTTCGCGGTGCTCATCCAGGTGCCTTACCGCAACAACGAGGACATCGGGCGGCTGTCGGAGATGTTCGCGCGCACCCCCAACTCCGTGGCGAAGGCTAGGGAGGGCATGCTTGCCGACGCCTCCCTCGACATCCTCATCGCCGAATACCCCGACGACCTCCGTTTCTCTTGCACCTGCCCCGACCCGGAGTACGTGTGCAAGCACGTCGTGGCGGTGGCGGACCGACTGGCCGCGCGCATGGACGCTGACCCGTCCGTTATCTTCGCCCTGCGTGGCCTCGATTTTGCGCGGCTGGAGCAAGCGGTCATGGAGCAGGCCAAGGCGGCCTCGGAGGACTCTTATTCCGCTTCCGCGGCCTCTGAAATCTCTGCCGAGGAGCGCAATGCCTTGTTCTGGGAGGGGCGAGAACTCCCGCCCCTGCCGGAGCCGAAGACCGCTCCCGCTGTCGATGATTCCGACCCGGAGTTGCTGCGCAAGGCCATGAGGTCTGTCAGCCATACGAACATAGATTTGCTTCGGGCCGTCTCCGATGTCGAGGACCTTTACTATCATCTGACGCACTAGACATTGCCACCCCAGGGGAGAGGCTCAAGCGCCAGCCCTGGACCACGTTGTAGGGAGTTTGCATGGCCGCGGTTACGTTCATCCACACCTCAGATTTCCAGCTGGGAATGACACGCTGGTTTTTAAGTCCCGCCGCGCAGTCGCGCTTTGATGATGACCGCGAAGCAGCGGTCCTGCGGCTAGGGGAGTTGGCCACCGAGACAGGGGCGGAGTTCATCGTCGTGGCCGGTGATGTGTTTGAGCACAACTCCTTGAACAAATCCACGCTGCTGCGTGCCAAGGACATGTTCAAGCGCCTGCCGGTGCCGGTCTACCTGCTGCCCGGCAACCACGATCCTCTCGTGGCGGATTCCATCTTCTTCAACTCCTTTGCGGATAACGTGCACGTCATCGCGGATTCAGAGCCCATCGAGGTGCGCCCAGGCGTGGAAATCGTCGGCGCTCCCTACCTGTCCAAGCGGGCTAATTATGACCTGGTGCGCCGCGCGCTGGAGCCGCTGCAGCCTGCCGATGAGGGCACGGTTCGCATCGCGGTGGGGCATGGCCAGGTGGAGTCCCGCGCGGGCGAGGGCGAGGACTCGGACGCTGATACTATCGACCTCTCCTTCGTGGAGGAGTGCCTGGATAAAGGCGTTATTGATTATCTGGCCTTGGGGGATACGCACTCCACGGAATCGCTGGGCCGTACCGGCAAGGTGTGGTTCTCCGGCAGCCCGGAGACTACGGCCTTCGACGATAGGGAGCGCGATTCGGGCAATGCCTTGGTGGTGACCGTTGAGGGGGAGCGGGTGGACGTCGCCAAGCACCGCGTCGGTCGCTGGGACTTCCGGGCGATTGATGCGGACGTTGACTCACTCGAGGAGGTCGAAAGCTTCCTTGCGGAGCTCGAGGCCGTGCCGGAGAAGATTCGTACCGCGGTGAAATACAGCCTGCGTGGCACCGTGGGTTTGAGCGCGCAGGCTCGTCTGGAGCAGGGGCTGGCGGAGCTGGAGGAGGTCTTTGCCTCCCTCAAGCCGCGCGAGAGAACCATGGACCTGCATCTGGCGCCCTCCGAAGAGGAGCTCAGCGAGTTGAGTTTGAGCGGTTATGCCGCGGATGCCCTGGCGGAGCTGCTTGAGGACTTAGATGATCCCACCGCCCGCGACGCCGCCAACCTGCTGTTCCGCCTCAGCGCGAAGGGAGCTTAATCATGATGCAGCTACATTCTGTTGAACTCAATAATGTCCGGGGCGTGGATCACCTGGAGGTCAAGGACCTTCCAGAAACCGGTGTGGTGGTCATCGGCGGGCCGAATGAGGCTGGCAAATCCACATTGGTGGAGTCTATTGATTTTGTGCTGACGCAAAAACACACCGCCAACTCTAAGGCGGTGAGGGCGCTGCAGCCCGCCGGCCGCGATGTGGGTCCAGAGGTCACGCTGGAGGCCACCGTGGGGCCCTATCATTTCCGCATCCACAAGCGGTGGGTGAAGAAGCGCACCTCGGAGCTGCATGTGTTCTCCCCGCGCCCGGGCCAGTGGACCGGTGCGGAAGCGGATGGGGAGCTCGAGCGCATTCTCAGTGAACATATGGACCGCGCGCTTGTCGACGCCCTCTTCGTCCGCCAAGACGATAGCCACGAGGGCATCGCCGCCGTGGGCATTCCTTCCCTTACTGCGGCGCTAGAGGAGCAGACCGGGGCGAATGCCGTGGCGGAAGACTCCGAGCTGCTCACGCGCATCGAGGCGGAGTACAAGGAGTATTTCACCGCGAAGACGGATAAGCCGGCGGGAGACTATAAGGCCGCAATCGCCGCGCTGTCAGAGGCGGAGGAGGAGCACGCGAACGCTGAGTCTGCGCTCCGTGAGCTCGACGGCGTGGTGGAGCGCTATGAAGCCGCCGAGCTGAAGAAGTCCGAGGCCGAAGCGGCTTTGCCGGAGGCCGTAGAAGAGTGCGAGCGCCGTGACGGCGAACTAGTCGCCGCCCGGGCCGCCCAGGAGAAGGTCACCGCGCAGGAGGCAGCAGTGACCCGGGCAGCGGAAGCTGTGACGCGCGCGGAGGAGGAATCGGCGCGGCGCAAGGCTGTGATTGCTGAGCACTCCGCAGCGGTTGAAGCGGCCGAGCGTGCTGCAACTGCTGTTAGCGAAGCCCGCGAGCGCGCCGAGGAAGAGTCCGCCGCCCGCACGAAGCTGGAAGAAGAACGCGCCGAGGTTCATGAGCGCTACGAGGCCGTGCGCGAGGAGCGCCAGCGCGCCCGCCGCGCGCAGCGGCGCGCAGAACGCGAGGCCTTGGGCACCCGCCTCGAAGCCTTGACCAAGCTGGAAGAGACCTTGGCGTCGCGCCGTCGTGAGCTGGCTGCCGCTCCAGACGTGCCAAACTTGAAAGCACTGGAAGAGGCGGCTCGTGAGGTCACTGTCCAGGAGCGCCTGCGAGCGGCGGCTGCTGCCAAGCTGTACTTTTCCGGGAAGGGCTCCGTCGCCGTCGATGGCGAGGAACGCTCTCTGGAGAGCGGTGAAGAACTTGCAGTCGAGTTGCGTGAGGGCACGACCCTTCAGGTAGGCGAGGTCACCGCCCGCTATGCCGCAGGTGCCGGCGAAAGCGGTGAGGAAGGCGTGGAGAAGGCTCGCGCTGAGCTCGCGCGCCTGCTGGAGGATGCCGGGTGCGAAGACCTCGAGTCGGCCCGTGCCGCTCACGAGAAACACACCGAACTCGCATCCGCCGCGGATTCCGCGGCGCGCGAACTGGCTGCTGCGTTGGGAGGGGAGGACCTCGGTGAACTGCGTGCGCGTTTTGAGGCCGGCGCAGAAGAGGCTGAGGACGTCGAGGGCGCTGAGGAGGCCGCGGAACCGCGAGAGCTGGACGTGGTGGAGCAGGAGGAAGAGGAGCTACGCAGGAAGCTCGATGAACTCGACCGCGCTGTGGCACCCTACCGTGAGAACAAGGCTGGCGCGGCATTAGAGGTAGCCACCGTGCGCGCGGAGGAGGCAACCGCGCAGCGCGATGCCAAGGCCGCAGCCGTGGAGGCCGCCCGTGCTCAACTCAGTGATGCCGACGTGACCACGGCTATCGAGGCAGCACAGGCCAAGCTGCAGGAGGAAAGAGCAGTGCTGGCGGAGATGTCCGCGGTGGACGTGGACACCGCCGAGCATCTTGCCAAGGGAGCGCGTACACACGTGGACTCCCTGAAGGCAGCGGTGAATGCCGCAGTCGGTGACATGCGCGAGTTCCGAGGACTCATCGATATGCATTCCGGTGCGGCTGAGGATGCGGAGAAAGCCGCCGCCGAGCTCGAGGTTGCTCGTGAGCGCCACGCCGCTATCGAGCGCCGTGCGAACGCTGCGCGTTACCTGCGCACTCTCATGCTGCGCCACCGTGACGCCGCACGCCAGCGCTATGCCGCGCCGTTTGTCACAGCGCTCAATAGCTTGGCGCGAACAGTCTTCGGCGGGGATGTGGACTTCGAGCTGTCGGAAGAGCTCAAGGTCGAAGCTCGCAGCCGCGATGGGGAGACCGTGTCCTTCGACGCGCTCTCGGGTGGTGCCAAAGAGCAGTTGAGCATCCTGACGCGCTTCGCCATAGCCCAGCTGGTCTCCGATGAACCGGTGCCTGTTTTGATCGATGATGCGTTGGGTTCCACGGACTCCCAGCGCCTTCAGCTCATGGCGGCGCTGTTCAGTAAGGCCGGGAAAAACACTCAGGTCATCGTGCTGACCTGTATGCCGCAGCGCTACTCCTGGGTGCCTGGGCGAATGGAGCTAGATATGGAGAAGCTTACAAGGGCTTAAGTCCCGGAGTGTAGGGTATGAGCCATGACAGCGGACACTCGATGGCTCACCGAAAGCGAACAGGACCTGTGGCGCCACATTCTAGCTAGCATTCGCAAGATCAATCGCGGTATGGAGGAAACCCTGTTGGCCTGCGGCGATATCTCGGCCGCGGAGTTTTCGGTGCTTGTTTCTCTTTCGGAAGCACCCGAGCACACGCGGCGCCTGCGCGAATTATGCACGGAGTTGGAGTGGGACCGCTCCCGCGCCTCCCACCAAATCACCCGCATGGAAAAACGGGGTTTGGTGCGCAAGGAAAAGTGTGCGGGCGATGCGCGTGGCGTGGAGGTCGTCATGACGAAGTCCGGCCGGGAGCGTCTAGAGGCGGCGGTACCTGAGCACGTCGAGTCCGTGCGCCGCATGGTTTTTGATCACCTCGATCCTGCCGACGCTCCGGCGGTCCTGCGTTTCTGCGAGGGCGTCCTTTCAGAAAGCAACCTTCCAGGATATGACGGCTTCGTGCCGGATGAGCGCTTGGGTATTCACACCGACTAGTTGTGCTTCGTACGGGTAGTGTTAGTTTTCGACCGTTTACTCACCTGGAGGTGATCTGTCCGCACCATGATGGGACAAGAACTGTTTGAGCATCCCGAGCGCCAGTACGCTACGTACGACATTACTCCGCTGAAAGAGCTCAGCGCTCAAGTCGGCCCGGTCGATGATCTGGATGAGCTCTCCGAGGAACAAGCCACCGCGCTTGAGGCGGCCCTCGAGCAGCACCCGGAGGGCGCGCTGACCTTCGATGACGCCTCGCAGCTGTGGATTATCGGCGCGGATGAGGACATTGAGCGTATGTTCCAAGACCGCGAGGGATTCGTCGAAGCGCTCAACAACAACGAAGACCCTGGGGTCTAACCCACAGTCGGTGTCATACTAAAGGTGGATGGCGGCTAGATTTACTGGGTTTAACTACGGGCGGCTCTGTTTAAACTGCTAAGATACTCTGTGTTAAAGGGCGAGCATCCCCGCGCTTTTCAGAGGCAGCTTGAGCGAGAGCGCCATCTGGCTAGGGGAGCTAAGTGAAAGGACAAAACATAATGGTCGAGCGCGATTTGGCTCAGGAACAGCGCGAAGCAGCTGCACGTGACAAGGCTGACGGCTGGGTATCCGTCTTCGTTCAGTGGATTCCCTCCATGCTTCTCTCCGTGGTGATGCTGGGCGCCATGATGTTCGGCATGTACTACATCGAGCACGGCACCTTGGACATCACCCAGCCGATCGTCAACCAGTACATCACCCAGTAACCTGGTTCGCTCCCTCGCTGCCGCCTGGCAGGGGGAGAACAGCTTGACTTTAAGCCCCAGCAGATTTGTCTGCTGGGGCCTCCTCTTTATTACCAGGCTCATCTCTCTAACTCGTGACGTGGATCCATCAGGCGGCTTGAGCCACTGCTAAGCCTGAGAATTAATCTCCGAGTGCGATGTCTCGAGGCATGATGACTCCTACACCCTTCGCGCTCACCGTCGTTCCTTGATCAGCCGCCGCCCGTCCTTTCGGTGAGCGCGAAGGGCGTATTCGTCCGAGAGAGCGCTAATCCGATAGCCTGAACTCCATGGACTCTCGCATCTACATTCGCTATCTCAACGGTCCGCTCCTGTGGATGGGAATAGTCGTTGGCCTTGCCGTCGTGGCAGCGGTGGTGCCCACGATGATTGATTCCACGTGGGCAGCAATCCTATTTGGTGCCCTAGTCATCATTGCAACCGTGGCCTGCCTGCTGATGCGGGTGAAGATCGCCGTCAACGATGGCGAGGTTGCGGTGTCCGTCTTTGGCGTCTTCACAAAGAGAATTCCCCTGCGCGAGATCACCGGGGTGAGTATCGGTCCTGAGACGGGGCTTAAAGAAGGTGCGGGCCCGCGCATCGTCGATGGCGCACCAGCCTATATCGTCTCTGGGCCGACGGTGCGCATTGAATGGGGTCGGAGTTCTCTCATTGCTTCGGCGAAGAACCCGGAAGAAGTGGTTGCGGATATTAAGGCGCGCTTGCACTAGTTCCATATCCCCAGACCTCGATCCCGAAACTTCCAAGTGAGTGGTTTGGTGCCGGAGGGCGCTTGACGACGCCCACCTGCAGGTTGCGGGTTTCAGGTCTGGGGAGATGCAAAATGCGCCAAGCCGCCCACCCGCAAACGTGGCGTCGTGAAAGGTGGGCCGGGGCGTACTGGCCGATTCGCGATAGGTGGGCATGAAAAAGTGCCCCTGACAGGGATCGAACCTGCGACCTTCGGTACCGGAAACCGATGCTCTAATCCGCTGAGCTACAAGGGCATTGCTGGCGAAATGCCAACGATGCGATTCTAACCTATAAAGACTGAAGCGCAGTAATTGGCCTAGCGCCGATGGGGGTGTGGTGGGAAAGAAGCAGCGGCCGGAGTAGCCACTGCTTCGAGTTTTTCGCTGGGGCGCTTACTGGGCCGGCTGTTCCTGGGGCTGGTCAAAGAAGCCCGGGGCATCCGCGGTGTGGACCTCGCCAGTGCGCAGGTAGTCAACCACAATCTGGTCAACAGCCTTGTTGCCCACCGCGAAGTGCCCGTGACCTGGGCCGTGGACGGTTACCACGCGGGATTGCATCGGGTCAGACAGGCCGCGGTAGAAAGCGTATGGGGTCTGCGGGTCACCGGTAGCCTGCAGCTGCAGCGGCTTGGTCTGCAGCTTGTCACCAGAAACGGCAATCGGGGTAGTGATCGGTGCGCGGCCGGAGCAACCGGCGCCGGAGGCATACATCGCGTTGAACAGTGAGAACGGGTCAACCGTGACATAGTTAGACCAGAGGAAGGCCGGTATGAAGGCCGGATCCGTCGGCGCAGTGTTCTCATTGCACATGATGATGTTCTGCATGCTCATGGAGTTGAGAATCTCTTGCTGGACCTTTTGCGGGTCCTGCTCGCCCTGTTGTGCGGCCTGCGCCTCAAAGTTGATGGCTTCGACGCCGCCAATGTGCTTGGCTAGGGAGTCCCACGACTCCGGGCGGGGAAGGAGGTCACGGGTAGCGGTGAGCGTCGGCGAAGTGGCCTGAACAGCCTGCGGGTTCTGGACCTTGCCCGCGAGGTGCTCTGCCTGTACGCGCAGCTCACCGGTCGCAGTCATGACATTGGCGCCGGGCTGGCCGGCAAACTCGAGCCCCGGCGGGAGGTCACCAATCTGAGCGTTCGGAGGAAGCACGGTGGGGCGCACGCCCGCCTCCGCGGCCACAATCTGAGACCAGCGCTCGTAGGCCTTCAGCGGTGTCGTGCCGGCGTGGTAGGTGGCGTCGTTCTTCGCCACATAGCTAAAGAAGTCATGCAGAGCATTCTCATAACCAGCCTGCTGAGAAGCGAAAATCTGGTTCCACGCCATGTTGGGGTTCATTCCGGAGTCCAGCACGACCTTGTCGGTGTGCTCCGGATAGAGCGTGGAGTACGTGGACCCCAAGAAGGTGCCGTAGGAGAGGCCGAAGATGTTGATCTTCTCCTCACCAAGCGCCTGGCGCACGACATCCCAGTCCTTGGCGGTGTTCTCCGTGGTCAGGGAATCGGTGTAGCCCGGAGTGTTCTTCTCGCAGTCATCGCGGGTAATGGAGCCGATCTTTGTCAGCTGTTCTAGAGGGTTTCCGCCCGCCTCAGTTGACGAGCAGTTCACCTGTGCGGACTCGCGCAAACCACGCGGTTGAACGCCGATGATGTCGTATCCTTGTTTGACTTCCTCAGGCCAGGCAGCGAAGTTGACCCAGCTATACGCGTCACCGCCTGGACCGCCCGGGTTGGTGAACAGAGTGCCTTGGCGCTCGCCCGTGGCCTTCAACCGGATAAGGCCGACGTCGATAGTGCCCTTCTCGGGAGCATTATGGTAGGTCGGCACGGTCACGTGGCCGCATTCGGCGCGCTCTTCGGTGACCCCTTCCGGGCACGGGCCCCAGTTGATGGCGGGTTGGTCGGCGTGAGCAACGGCAGGTGCCGCAACCAAGCCAGCGGCGATGGTTACAGGTCCTAGAACCGAACCTAAAACGCGAGAAAGACGCATAGAACAAGGCTCCTAAAATCGTAAATTGGTACGAGCCTTATCCTATGCGTCAGGGGTGATGTGAGCCGAGCTCTCATACAGGGCGGGTGCCCCCGAAAGCCTCACTACTTAACAATCACCACAATGAGATCGCGCGGGCCGTGGACACCCTCCACGCGGGAGAGCTCGATATCCGAGGTCGCGGAAGGGCCCGAGATCCACGTTGCCGGGCGCTCAGGGTTGATGCGGGAGACCATCTCCGGGACACCGTAGACAATCTGGTCCTTGCGCACGATGCACACGTGACGGTCCGGCACCAAGGTCAGCGCGCGACGGCCGCAGGTCTCATTGGATTCGAGCACGATGGTGCCGGTCTGCGCGGAGGTGACGTGGGATTCGGTCACCACGGCGTCGACGGCGTCGAGCTCACGCGGGTCCTTGGCGTTGTCATCCGGGGTGATGGTGCCCTCGAAGCCGACGAGAAGCCCAGCGTCCATGCCGGGGGCGTAGACGACGTTCGAGCAGCCGCGCTCCTTGAGGATGCCCACGAGGGTGGAGTTCAGGCCGGACTCATCGGTGACGTGCACGTCAGCCTTGTAGTCCTCGAGGCGGTCCACGAGCATCTCACGCAGCTCATCTTCGTTGAGCGTGCCTTCCTTCTGGTATTCGCGCGGGATCTCTACGTGGTCCGGCAGGCCGGCCTGCTTTTGGGCGGCGGCAATGCGGTTGAGGATTTCCTCTTTGGCGGTGGTCACTTGATGCCCTCCTTCTTGGCTTGGGCGAGGAGTTCTTGAGCTTCGTCAGAGTTGAACCATTGGCGGAAGGACTTCTTCGGCGGAACGGCAGTATCGCGTACCTCGGACCAACCAGACATGAACAGCGGTAGCTTGTCGATGACTCCGTTGAAGCCACCGAGGACACGGCCGAGCGCCACCATGTGGGTGATCTGGTTCCAGATCTTCGGGTTCTTCCACACCAGCTCCACGACCTGGAAGAGCTTTTCCTCCACCGGCGGGGTGGCGTTAGTGACCTTCTGGTAGCGGTTCTCCAAAATGACTTGGGAGAGCGGGATGCGCACCGGGCATACCTCGTCGCAACGGCCACACAGGGAGCAGGCATAAGGCAAGCTTGCCGACGGATCGTTGTGGTCCTTCATACCAGTCAACTGCGGCGTCAGGGAGATGCCAATTGGGCCCGGGTAGACAGAGCCGTAGGCGTGTCCGCCGGCGCGCTCGTAGACCGGGCAGACGTTCAGGCAGGCAGAGCAGCGAATGCACTTGAGTGCTTCGTGGCCCTTGGGGGAGGACAGGGCTGCGGTGCGGCCATTGTCCAGAAGCACGATGTGGAAGTTCTGCGGGCCGTCGCCTTCGGTCACACCGGACCACATCGACGTGTACGGGTTCATGCGCTCAGCAGTGGAGGAGCGCGGCAGCAGCTGGAGGAAGACCTCGAGGTCCTGGAAAGTCGGGACCAGCTTCTCAATACCCATCACGGTAATGAGGGTTTCCGGCAGGGTCAGGCACATGCGGCCATTGCCCTCAGACTCCACGATGTTGATGGTGCCGGTTTCTGCCACACCGAAGTTAGCGCCGGAGATGGCCACCTTGGCCTTCATGAACTGCTCGCGCAGGAACTTACGGGATGCTTCAGCCAGTTCCGCCGGCTCGGCCTTGAGCGAGTCATCGGTATTCGGCATCTTGTTGACAAAGATGTCACGGATCTCCGCGCGGTTGCGGTGGATAGCCGGGACCAGAATGTGGGAAGGCTTGTCCTCTCCCAGCTGGACGATGAGCTCCGCCAGGTCAGTCTCTTGGGCGTGGATGCCGACTTCTTCCAGGTGCTCGTTGAGCGCGATTTCCTGGGTAGCCATGGACTTGATCTTCACCACGTCGGTCTCACCGGTTTCGCGGATAAGGCCCTCGATGATCTCGTTGGCCTCCTTGGCATCGCGTGCCCAGTGGACGATGCCTCCGCGCTTGGTCACCTGCTCTTCGAACTGGACCAGCAATTCACCCATGCGTACGGCGACGTCATCCTTGAGCGCGGAGCCGGCGTCGCGAAGCTGCTCCCAGTCCGGGGTCTCATCCACGGCGTGCTGGCGCTTATCACGAATGGTGGTGGTGGCGTGGTGCAGGTTGCGGCGCTGGGTAGCATTGTTGAGACCCACGTGAGCCAGCGGCACGAAGGCCTTCGAGCCGCGCAGGTTGCCGTAGCCTTCGGGGGCGCGCGGAGGAGTGGTGTCGAGGAAGGAAGTCATTAGAGCATCTTCTCCTTGGAGTAGGCCGCAGAGGTAGGAGTCCACGGGTGTTCCTTGGTGGAGGCGAGGATTTCCGCCAAGTGGATAGCGCGAACACCGGAGCGCTGGCGAGTCAGAGCACCACCGATATTCATCAGGCAGGAGGAGTCACCGCCGGTGACGTATTCGGCCTCGGTTTCACGGATGTGGCGGGTCTTGTCACCGACCATCGCTGCAGAAACCTCGGCGTTCTTGAGGGCGAAGGTGCCGCCAAAACCACAGCACTCTTCGGCATTAGGCAGCTGGACGAGGTCGATTCCTTCGACCTCCTTAAGAAGCTGGTAGGGGCGGTCACCCAGTTTGAGGAAGCGCAGGCCGTGGCACGAAGGGTGGTAGGTCACGCGGTGGGGGAAGAAGGCACCGACGTTGGTGACACCGGCGACGTCGACAAGAAACTCCGGCAAGTCCAGGGTCTTGCCGGCGGCCTTCTTGGCGCCGTCCACATCGGCGGAAGTGCCGAAGCGGTTTGCGATCATCTCGTGCTGCTCGCGCACGGCGCCCACGCAGGAGCCGGAGGCAGAAACCACGTAATCAATGGAGGGATCCGCGAAGGCGTCCGCATAGGTGCGGATCATGCCCAAGGTCTGCTCCTGGTAGCCGGTGTTGATGTGCATCTGGCCGCAACAAGTCTGTTCCTCGGGGAAGACGACGTCGTAGCCCAGGCGGGAGAGGATCAGGGCCGTGGCCTTGTGGGCATCGGGGAAAAGTGAGTCACCGATGCAGGTGGAAAACAATGCTATTCGCATTTGTGAGCGCTCCTTAATCTGCCTCCATGTGGCTTGTCCCGTGCTGTGCACAGCGGAGTTGTGCTCGGATGCGCGCTACCAGGACAGCCGCACTGGGCATTTTTCGAGTGTGTACCTTTGAGCCTACCGCCCAAAACTCACATTATCGACACAGGATTACCCCTCCTACCTGGCTTTTTATCGCAACACTAATGTTGTGAAATTCCTAACGTGCGGTGATGGTCGCAGCGGTCGCGGCCGATATGAGGCAACCCCCAGACTGGGCGATGAAGACGCCCGAATCTGGGGGTAGTTAGTGGTGTAGAACTTTATGGCTAAACCCTTTTAGGGGACCAAGAAGCCCAGCACGTTGGTCATGAGGAAGACGATGACGCACACGACGGCGAGGAAGGCCACGGAGTAGCCCACGACCGCCTTGAAGATGCGGGATTCCTCGCCCTCCATCTGCACGGCGGTGGCGGCGATGGCCAGTGACTGCGGGGAGATCATCTTGCCCACAACGCCACCGGAGGTATTGGCGGCCAGCATGAGGTCCGGATTGACGCCGATGCGCTCGGCGGCGGTGACCTGCAGGTTGGCAAAGAGTGCGTTGGCGGAGGTATCCGAGCCGGTGACGGCGGTGCCGATCCAGCCCAGGACGGGGGAGAAGAGCGCGAAGATGCCGCCGACAGAAGCCACGAACTGGCCGATGGAGATGGTTTGGCCGGAGTAGTTCATGGTGTAGGCCAGTGCGAGGACCAGGATGATGGTCAGCGCGGAGAACTTCATGCGGGAGACAACCTCGCCGAACTTGGTCAGCGGCGCGGAGGCGTCCAGCTTGTAGCGGCCGTTCTCGTTGAAGGTCATGTAGATAAGGGCCACGATGATGCCGGAAATCAGCAGTAGGGTTCCCGGGTTGCCCAGCACGTTGAACGTGAAGGCGGTGTCCATGGCGTGGCCTTCGGCGTCGAAGACGGTGCCGTCGAGAAGCGGCCAGGCAACGTTGACCTGGAGGAAGCCGAAGATGGCCGGCCATGCGGTGGCGATGGCGAAGACAGCGGTGACCACGGCATAGGGCAGCAGGGCCATCCAAATGCGGCTGCTGTTGAGATCCGTGACCTCCTCCTGGGCGGGCAGCTCCATGCGCTCGCGCAGGCTGTCGACACCCTTGGGCTTCCACACACGCAGGAAGATGAAGCCCGCGCCGAGGGAGACGATGCAGGCCACGACGTTGGTGAGCTGGTAGGCGAAGAAGGTAGCCGCGGCCCACTGGGCAATGGCGAAGGAGATGCCGATGACGGCCGCGGCGGGGCCGGCCTCCTTAACACCGCGCATGCCGTCAAGGATAAAGAGGATGAAGAAAGGCACGACGGCGGCAATGAGCAGGACCTGGAGGGAAATCAACGCGGCGATGTCAGCGGTCTGCTCGGCGGTGCGCCCGCCGACCGAGCCCGCGGTGGTGACTGGGATGCCCACCGCGCCGAAGGCCACGGGCGCGGTGTTGGCAATGAGCACCGTGGTGGCCGCCTTGAGCGGCTTAACACCCAAGGCCAGGATCATGGTCGCCGTAATCGCCACGGGGGCGCCGAAGCCGGCGAGGGCCTCCAGCAGGCCGCCGAAGCAGAAGGCGATGAGGATGGCCTGGATGCGGATATCGCCATCGCCCAGCAAGTCAAAGGTCTTGCGCAGGTCATTGAATCGTCCGGAAGCCACGGTCACTTCGTAGAACCAGATGGCGGTGATGATCACCCAGACGATGGGGAAGAGGCCGAAGAGCCCGCCGCGCACCGCGGAGGACAAAGCCATGCCGGTTGGCATGCCCATGCCGAAAATGGCGATGAGAACCGCTACGAGAAGCGCTACCGCACCCGAGGTGTGGGCGCGGGCCTTGATCCCCAGGAGCATGATGAAGAACGCGATGAGCGGCAGCGTGGACACCAGCGCGGTAAGCCCGACGTTGCCAGCGATGGCGTCGGTGGTGATTGTGAATGTAGACATAACGCTCACTTCAGGTTGAGTCCCGCCGGCGTCCCTGCGGTGTGGCACCACAAGTTTCGGCCGGGCGAGAGAGGCGAAAGAATAAATCGGTTCAGATATCAAGTTTAGGGTAAAACCATGCGAGTGCTTGTGTCGCCGGATTCACACTACGGGGGTGGGTGACCTTGCTAACGTCCGCGACCTGATAGTGCCTCCCAGCGGCGGGGACGATAGACTTTGGCCCTATGAATCCTGAAGATCTTTCCGTCCTGATCAAGAACACCGCTGCCGCCGTGCTCACCGAGCATGAGCTGGACGCCTCAGTCCTGCCAGAGACCGTGACCGTGGAGCGTCCGCGCAACCCGGAGCACGGCGATTACGCCACCAACCTGGCCCTCCAGGTGGCTAAGAAGGCTGGCGCCCAGCCGCGCGAGTTGGCGCAGTGGCTTGCCGACGCCCTTGCAAGCAACGACGCCATCGATGAAGCGTCCATCGCGGGCCCGGGATTCCTCAACATTCGCCTCGCTGCCGCCGCGCAAGGTGCCATCGTGGCGCAGGTTCTTAACGCCGGCTCAGAGTTCGGCAGCAATTCCACCTACCAGGGCAAGAAGATCAACCTCGAGTTTGTCTCCGCGAACCCGACTGGTCCCATCCACCTGGGTGGTACCCGTTGGGCCGCCGTGGGTGACTCACTCGGCCGCGTGCTCGAGGCCTCCGGCGCGGACGTGACCCGCGAGTACTACTTCAACGATCACGGCGGACAGATCGACCGTTTTGCTCGCTCCCTCGTGGCCGCGGCCAAGGGCGAGCCCACCCCGGAGGACGGCTACGGCGGAGACTACATCAAGGACATCGCGCAGGCGGTAGTGGAGAAGAACCCGCAGGCTCTCGAGGGCAGCGATGCCGAGGTCCAGGAGAACTTCCGCGCTGACGGCGTGGAGATGATGTTTGCCCAGATCAAGGAGTCCCTCCACGAGTTCGGCGTGGACTTCGACGTGTACTTCCACGAGAATTCCCTCTTCGAATCCGGTGCCGTGGAGAAGGCCATCCAGACGCTCAAGGACAACGGCAAGCTCTACGAAGCCGAGGGCGCGTGGTGGCTGAAGTCCACCGAATACGGCGACGATAAGGACCGCGTGGTCATCAAGTCCGACGGCAACGCCGCCTACATCGCCGGTGATATCGCTTATGTGGCCGATAAATTCGACCGCGGCCACGACCTGGCCATCTACATGCTGGGCGCTGACCACCACGGTTACATCGCCCGCTTGCGTGCCTCGGCCCAGGCTTTGGGTTATGACCCGGAGGCCGTCGAGGTGCTCATCGGCCAGATGGTGAATCTGGTCCGCGACGGTAAAGCGGTCAAGATGTCCAAGCGCGCGGGAACCGTTATCACCTTGGATGACCTCGTCGAGGCCATCGGCGTCGACGGCGCGCGCTACTCGCTGGTGCGCTCCTCCGTGGACTCCAGCCTGGACATTGACTTGGGCCTGTGGGCCTCCCAGTCGTCCGATAACCCGGTCTACTACGTGCAGTATGGCCACGCCCGCATCTGCTCGATCCTGCGCAAGGCCACGGACCTGGGCTTCGACACTGCCGCGCTTGGCGACGCCCCCCTCGACCTCCTCACCCACGACAAGGAAGGCGACCTTATCCGCACCCTGGGCGAGTTCCCCGAGGTTGTGGCCACCGCCGCCACGCTGCGTGAACCGCACCGCATCGCGCGTTATGCCGAGGAGCTCGCTGCCGTGTTCCACCGTTTCTATGACCAGTGCCAGGTGCTGCCGAAGGCAGGCGAAGAGACCGAGCCGATCCACTCCGCACGCCTCGCCCTGGCTGCAGCCACCCGCCAGGTCATGGCGAATGCCTTGACCATGGTCGGGGTCAGCGCGCCGGAGAAGATGTAAGAAAAGGTATCGATGACTGATTTCAATTCTCTTCCGGCCCACGTGTGGCCGCGCAACGCCGCTCGAGACTCGAATGGTGTGGTCTCGATTGGCGGTGTAGCGCTGACGGACTTGGCCGCCGAATACGGCACCCCGCTCTACGTTTTCGACGAGCAGGACTTCCGCTCGCGTTGCCGGGATATGGCCCAGGCCTTCGGCGGGCCCGACCACGTGCACTATGCCTCCAAGGCTTTCATTACCAAGCGCATCGTGCGCTGGGTTGACGAGGAGGGCTTGTGCCTCGACGTGGCCTCCCTCAACGAGGCAAAGCTGGCCCTGGCCGCGGGTTTCCCGGCGGAGCGCATGACCGCCCACGGCAACAACAAGGAAGACGAGTACCTGCAGCTGTGCGTGGACAAAGGTATCGGGCACGTCGTCCTCGACAACGAGGAGGAGCTCTCGCGCCTCAACAGCATCGCGGCGTCCGCCGGCCGCGTGCAGCCGGTGATGATCCGCGTTAAGCCTGGCGTGGATGCGCATACCCACGAGTTCATCGCCACGGCTCATGAGGACCAAAAGTTCGGCATTTCCCTGTCCACCGGTGCAGCCTTCAACGCCGCACAGAAGGTGCTGGAATCCGCCAACCTTAAGCTCGTGGGCCTGCACTGCCACGTGGGGTCTTCGGTGTTTAATGCTGATGGTTTCAAGCTGGCCGCCGAGCGCGTGCTCAGCCTGTACAAGCGCATCCACTGCGAGCTCGGCGTTGCCCTCGAGGAGCTGGACTTGGGCGGCGGCTTCGGCATTCCCTACATGGAATACGAGGAAGCGCTCGACGTCGCCACGCTGGCCAAGGATCTGCTCGACGCCGTGGAGCGCACCGCCACCGAGCTCGACATCACGCCGCCCTTCGTACTGGTGGAACCCGGTCGCTCCCTGGTGGGTGCCTCTGCGGTCACCGTGTACCGCGTGGGCACGGTCAAGGATGTGGAGACCGGCAAGGCGGATCTGCCGATGCGCCGCTACCTCTCCGTGGACGGCGGCATGTCCGATAACATCCGCCCAGCGCTTTATGGCTCGGAGTACGACGTGCGCGTGGTCAACCGCCGCACCCGGGGCGAGCCCGTGGATTCGCGCATCGTGGGCTTCCACTGCGAGTCCGGTGACATTCTGGTCAACGAGCGCCGTTTCCCCTCGGATATCACCACCGGTGATCTCCTCGCCTTCGCCACCACCGGCGCCTATCAGTACATGATGGCCTCGCGCTACAACGGTGCTCTGCGCCCGGCGGTCGTGTCCGTGCGCGACGGCAAGGCCCAGCTCATGCTGCGCCGGGAGACGGTGGAGGACTTGCTGGCGTTGGACGTCGATTAGTGCGGCGTTGTCACAGCTCACCGTATTTTATTCACTATGACATGGCCGGTCGCGCCCAGTGCCGGCCATTTTGTATAGAAATAGACAGCTCGTTCTGTATAGTGATGGGCTAGCACGTAAGAATCAAACGCAACATCAACAAAGGGACACCATGACGACGAACCGTAGCAAGAAGCCCGAAGGCGAACCAGTAGGTATTGCGCTGCTTGGGTTTGGCACCGTAGGCGCCGAGGTTTTCCGCCTCGTGCAGGAGAATGCGGACGCTTTTGCGCACCGCATCGGCGGCCCGGTGGAGATCCGCGGCGTTGCCGTGCACAACAAGAACAAGCTGCGCCCAGGCGTGCCGGAGGAGCTGCTGACCGACGACGCCAAGGCGCTTGTCCTGCGCGATGATATCGACCTCGTCGTCGAGGTTATCGGCGGCATTGACTTCCCGCGCGAGCTCGTTCTCGCCGCCCTTAATGCTGGCAAATCCGTGGTTACCGCCAATAAGGCCCTCGTGGCCGCGCACGCTGATGAGCTGGCGGAGGCCGCTGAGCGCGCTGACGTCGACCTCTTCTTCGAGGCTGCGGTGGCCGCCGCCATCCCGGTTGTCGGCATGCTGCGCCGCTCCCTGGCCGGTGACAAAATCCAACGCATCTCCGGAATCGTCAACGGAACCACCAACTTTATCTTGGACGCCATGGAGACCACCGGCGCCTCCTACGAGGACGCGCTGGCTGAGGCCACCCGTCTGGGCTACGCCGAAGCCGATCCCACCGCGGACGTGGAGGGCCACGACGCCGCCTCCAAGGCCGCCATCCTGGCATCCCTGGGGTTCTACACTCGCTTGACCTTCAACGATGTCTATTGCGAGGGCATTTCCAAGATCACCGCGGATGATATCGCGGCCGCCAACCAAGCCGGTTATTCCATCAAGCTGCTCGCTATTTGTGAGCGCTTGGTTGATGAGGAAACCGGCGCGGAATCCGTCAATGCCCGCGTGCACCCGACTTTGGTCCCGAAGGATCACCCGTTGGCGTCGGTTAGTCAGTCCTACAATGCCATCTTCGTCGAGGCGGAGGCCGCCGGTTCCCTGATGTTCTACGGCAACGGTGCCGGCGGCAACCCGACGGCTTCGGCTGTGCTGGGTGACGTCATCGGCGCGGCACGCAACATTGTCCACGGCGGCCAAGCGCCGGGGGAGAACACCTACGCCAACCTACCTATTGCGGAGTTCGGAGAAGTGGAAACTCGTTATCACGTCGACATGGAAGTTGAAGACCGCACCGGCGTGCTTTCTGCCATCTCCGGTGTCTTTGCCCGCCACGGGGTGTCACTGCGCACCGTGCGCCAGGAGGACGGCGATGCCACCGCTCGCCTCATCGTGGTGACCCACGCAGCGAAGGAAGCGGTGCTCGAGGAGATCGTCGCTGCCCTCGGCGAGCTCGATGAGGTTAAGGCCGTTCACTCCGTCATCCGCCTGGGCGTATAGGGACTCAGAGAGAACAATGAGTATCGATATCGAAGTAGGCACCAAGGTCACCGTCCAGGTCCCGGCATCCTCGGCCAACCTGGGCCCGGGCTACGACACCCTGGGTATTGCGCTGAGTCTCTACGACACCGTGGAGGTGGAAGTCACCCGCTCCGGCCTGGAGGTGGAGATCTTCGGCGAGGGCGCAGACGAGCTGCCGCGCGATGGCTCCCACTTGGTTGTCAAAGCCATCCGCTCAGCGCTGAAGGCTGCCGACGTGGAGGTTTCCGGCCTGCGTGTGGTGTGCACGAACAACATCCCGCAGTCCCGTGGTCTGGGCTCCTCGGCGTCCGCCGCGGTGGCCGGCGTGGCCGCGGGCAATGGCCTGGCGGGCTTCCCACTTTCGGAGCAGCAGGTTGTGCAGCTGTCCTCGGCTTTCGAAGGGCATCCGGATAACGCCGCTGCCTCTGTGCTGGGCAATGCCGTGGTGTCCTGGACCACCGTGCCTGTCGACGGCCGCTCGCTGCCGGAGTACCGTGCCGCGACCTTGGACGTGCACCCGAGCATTAAGGCCACGGCCTTGGTCCCGGATTTCCATGCGTCGACGCAGGCCGTGCGCCGCGTGCTGCCCTCGCACGTCACGCATGCCGATGCCGCCTTCAACGTCTCCCGCACTGCAGTAAACGTGGCGGCGCTGACCACCTACCCGGACCTGCTGTGGGAGGGTACCCGCGACCGCCTGCACCAGCCCTATCGCGCTGACGTTCTGCCGGTCACCGCGGAGTGGGTGAACCGCTTGCGCAACCGCGGCTACGCCGCCTATCTCTCCGGCGCTGGCCCCACCGTCATGGTCCTGCACACCGAGCCCATCGAGGAGGAGATCCTCGATGATGCCCGCGGTCAGAATCTGCGCGTGCTGGAGCTGGAGGTCGCCGGGCCGGTCACCGTCGAGCGCGGTTAGCCTAGCTCGCTGCTCTCTTCCACGTCAATTCGGCACACGCCGTTTCCGGCTTTGGGTATGAGCTTCAGGCTCAGCCGCCCGCCGGAATCGGCAGCCGCTTGATCTAGGTAGCCATCATGGATGGCGCAGACGAAGGGGGAGGGCTGAATTCCGGCCGTGACGAACGGGCAGGCGTGGAGTTGCACTGTGGTGCGGCCTTCTTCGGTGCGGCCTTCTTCGGCGAATTGCTCCACCGAAGTTACCGGGTCAAAGCCCATATCGCGCATCGTCTGGTAGAGAGGTGCCAGCGCCTCAGCACCGTGGCTCGTGGCCGCAGCTTGAGCCCACGCGCGGCCGATCTCTCGTGCTTGCTCGGAAGAAAAGTCATTGAGCTGCTCTTTATCCGCCAGCGCTGTGACCAAGACGCTAATCAGCGTGACGTATTCCTCCGCCACCGAACGGTTGTCGGGTACACGTACTTGGAAGATCAGGGAGGGGCGCCCGCGCCCGTGCGCTGGGGCGGTAACTACCCGCACCGCGCCGGCGTTAACGAGCTCATCTAGGTGGCCGCGCGCGGTGTTAACGTGCATCCCCAGTTCCTGTGCAATCTCGGCGGCGCGTGCTCCTTGCGGGAATGTCTGCAGGGTTGAGAGTACCTCGCTCTGCTTGGGGGAGAGCTTCATCGTGTCGGGAAAAAGCTCAGTAGACGAGCGCGGGCTATGCGCAGATGACGTAGACATAAACGGCCTCTCCTTGGACAATGCTACGAGGATCTTACATCTGCTCGCAGCTCTTCCCTATTTCAGCGCATAAAGCCTTAAAGCAGCGGAATCGAGGAACACAGTCACAACCTCACCGGGGGCCTTGCTGCCTGCTGGTTGGTCTAGAGTCACCCGTTGGCCATCGATCTCCACCAGGGTTGAGCTGCCTAAGTCAGCAAGAATTGTGGCGCTCAGTGCCCCGGCGTTGTCGAAGTTCAGTGCGCTCTGGGGGAAGGCCGCCCAGTGGTCACCGCTGCGAGCAGGAGTGAACACTCCATCGCGGAGGCTACCCCGTAACAGATTGACGCCTGATAGCTCTGCCATGAAGAGAGTGGTGGGCTGCTCCAGTAGCTGATCCGCGGGTCCTTGCGAGATGACCTCGCCGGCTTCCATTACAGCGATGTCGTCTGCCAGCGTGGTGAGGTCCACGCGGTTGTGGGTGACAATGATGGTGGTGCGGTCTGCCGCCGAGAGGCGCAAAAGGTGACGCCACCGGGCGGCTGATTCGACGTCCATGGCGGCAAAGGGCTCATCCGCGACCAATACCTCGGGCCGTGTCGCCAGCGCGCGCAGGAGGGCAACCTGCGCGGCCTGCCCGCCGGAAAGCTCGGAAACATGGACCAGCTCCTGCAATCCAGCTGCGTTCAGCAACTCCTGGGTCCTTTGTCCATCCTTGGTCACCATGGTCAAAGCTTGTTCCACGGTGGCGGTGGGAGGCAGCCCGGGGTCCTGGGAGAGCATGACCACACGCTCGGCATTCGTCTGGGCTCCCTGCAAGCGCCCGCTAATGAAACGCATCAACGTGGTCTTTCCCGCGCCGTTGGGGCCAACCACTGCAGTCACGCGCCCGCCACGGAATGACGTGGTGGTGGTACCAATCGTGACGACGAGATCGCGGGGAGAGTCCTGTGGGGAGGTCATCGTGCGGAGCGCAGCCGGGTCCATTGGCTGCAAAGCGCGCACAGCTTGCTCGCGGCGGCGGCGCAGCAGCAGGGGCATTCCGGCGGCGGTGAGCGTGAGGATGGCTATCCCAATCAACACGGCCGACAGCGCATAGGCATTGTCCGCGCTGACCTCACGCTCAAGGTAGATGCCGTTGGGCATGGTCCGAGTAGAACCGGGCAGGGAGCCGGCGAAGGTGATCGTCGTTCCGAATTCACCCAGCGAGCGGGCGAAAGCTAGTGCTCCGCCCGTGAACACCGCAGGGAGGATAGCGGGCAGGATGATGCGCCGAAGAATGGTGCTGGGGCTCAGGCCGATGCCCCGCGCGCTGGCCACGACTTCGGGGTCGAGCTGCCGCAGCGCAGAATCCACCGCCACCACCACGAAGGGCAGGGTGACGAATAAGTGAGCTGCCACAACACCGGGAAAGGCGAAAGACACGTGCAGCCCAGCCTGCTCCAAAACCGGACCAAGCAGTCCGCGGCGCCCGAGCAGCGCGGTGAGTGCCAACCCGCCCACCACGGGAGGCATGGCCAAAGGGAGATAGACCACCAGACGCACAAGGTGAGACACGCGGCGCAGCTGCTGGAGCCACAGAGCCAGACAGGTGCCCAGGATCGTGGATAGCAAGGTAGACAACGCCGCCGCGGAAAGGCTGACGCGGAGGAGGTCATGGGTCGCCGGAGCGCTCAGCGTGTCGGCGAGCTTCGGCCAGGGCACTCGCACCCCGAGGGCGAGCACTGGGGCAAGGATGTAGACCGCAGCAAGCACGCCGGCGGCGATGACCGGCCACGTTGTCCGCGGGCGCTGTTCGTGCAATATCACGCGTGACACTTAGTCCACCGGGCTAAAACCGAATTTTTCCCAGGTGCTGTCAAAATCCGAGTCGAGGAGGTTGAGGACATCCTGAGCTTCGTCGTGTCGGGGTGAATCAGTTACCACCGCGCCCATGATCTCGTTACGGAAGTCTTCCGCGTGGTCCAGCGGAATGGCCTCGACGTCCTCGCTAGCGGCGGCATCGGTGGAATAGACCCACCCGGCGTCCGCCTCACCGGAGGCGACCTTACCCAGGACGTCAGCTACCTGTCCCTCCAAGGAGGAAGCGTGCAGGTCCCAGTTGTTGGCCTCCATGATGCGCGTAGAGATGGCGCCGCAGGGCACGCTTGGGTCGCAGAGCACGAGGTGTGCTGAGGGATCCAGGTCGGCCGCGGAGCGCAGTCCCAAGGGATTGCCCTTCGGCACGACCATGACCATGACGTTGCTGGCTAGGGTCACGGGGGTGTCGACGGTGCCCTGAGCGGTCGCATCATCCATGGTCTCCCGGGAAGCCGTGAGGAGCAGATCTGCGGGAGCGCCTTCATTGATTTGCTGTACCAGGGCAGAAGAGCCGCCGTTGTTGAACGCCAGCGGGGTTTCAGACGCACTGGAGAGTTCGTCGTTGAGCACACGGGTGGAGGACGCGGCAAATACCTGCAACGGCTCGTCGGAGCTGGAGGAGCAGCCGCCGACAGTCAGCGCGGCGGCGAGAACAGAGACAGCAATTTTCAAGCGGCGCATGGTGAGTTACGTTACGGCATCTTTACGCGGTCCGCGTGAATTTAATATGGACTTCCTTTGGTTCCTTCTTGAGGTATTCACGGTCGAAGGATTCTTCGCGCTGGTCCACCTCTTTGAGTAACGGAAGCGGGTCGTGCGGAGCAATGAGAATCATGGATTCGCCCACGTTGAGGGTGCCCAGGGCTCCATGGATGGCGCCGTGGCGCACTGCATGAGGGATTTCGGACGCGTTAAGGGTGGGAATGTCGCGGCCCTTGGAAGTGTCGACAAGCGGCAAGTTCATTGATGGATTCCTTTCGAGTTCTAGGGCGGCGGGCGTTGCTGCCCGTGCAACTAATTTACTACGATTATATCCGTGCAAATAAGTATGTCAGATATGTCTCTGCGTGATGTCTCCCTGGCTTCGCGCCGGCGCTGGCACACCCTTGCCTTTAGCCTCGTCGCGCTCTGGATCACGGTCGGCGTGGGAATCACCGTGGCAAGTTTTTGGGGAGCACCCGTCGTGTGGTGGGACCTCATCCACCCATTTACCCTCGGCGCGCTGACCACCGCGATCCTCGTATTCAGTACCCACTTCACGGAGGCGCTCACCCGCACTCCGGCGGTCGGCTTCCGCGGGGTGGGCGCGCGGGTAGGGCTGGTCCAGGTGGGACTGGTACTTCTCCTCATTGATCGTGCAGGCTATGACTGGGGCGTGCTTGCGGATATCGGCTCCGCTCTCGTCATCGCTGCCGTTTCGTGGCACCTGTGGGCGCTGTGGACCACGCTCCGGGGCTCTTTGTCTGGTTCTTTCGCCGTGACCGTTCCTTTTTATCTGGCGGCGGCCTGCTTCATGATGTTCTCGGTGCTACTGGTCATTCTGGCCGCGCACGGGGTAGGGAATTACTCGCTGTTGGTGGCCGCGCACTCACGCGGGATGGTGTGGGGCTTCGGACTGCTTACCATCCTGGGCACGGTCATCACGCTGTTGCCCACGTTGACCCGAACCCCCATTTCAGCGGTTGCCCGGGCGCGGTGCAGCCGGGCGTTGAGCGTGCATTGCGTGGGGCTGGGGGTGGCCATGCTTGCCGACGCCTCCGGGCTCACCCGCGCCGCCGGCATGGCGCAGCTGCTCACCGTGCTTGCTGCCGTACTCATCATCCAGCCAGTGCTGGCCGGCGCGCTTGGTGGCGACAAGACCACGGCTAGCGTGTCCGCGATGGCGGGTCTGGTGTGGATGGTGGCGCTCTGTGCCGGTGACGCCGCGGCCACCATCGCAGGGGCCTACCCACGCGCGGTCACGTTACTGCTCATGCCGGCGTTTCTGGGCGCCGGCCTGCTGCAGCTTGTCACCGGGGTGCTCCATCACATGCTTCCCATCCTGGCCGGGGCGGCCCGTCCCGCGCACGGGCATATTGCCGGGTTCCTGCGCGTGGCGCTCATTAACGTGGGCGGTGTGCTCAGCCTCCTCGGCATTGCTGGTGTGTCTGTGGCCGGGCTTATCATGATGGGGCTTGGACTCATCGCCAATAGTGCGGCCCTGGCATGGGCCGTCGCATCATCTCAAGGAGAAATTCATGTCAAGCGTGCCCGTTAAGAAGGAGCATTCCGAAAAGAAGTGGGCGTCCTGGCTCATCATCATCGTCGCGCTCCTCGCTGTCATTGGGCTGGCTGTGTTTAACTCGACCACAGGTAAGCAGGACCCAGCTACGGTGGCATCCGCCGACGCCGTGACCGTTGACGTCTCCGTGGACGGCATGGCCTTTGTCCCGTCCTCCATTGACGTGGCAGCGGGCAGTCACCTCGTAGTGAATTTCACTAACACCGGTGACCAGGTCCATGACCTGAAGATTGGGCGCGAGGAGACGGGCCGGGTGGAACCGGGCGAAACGGTGCAGCTCGACGCCGGAATCATCGAGGAGTCTGTGGAAGGTTATTGCACGATCGCCGGGCACAAGATGCAAGGTATGACGTTCATGGTCAACGTCGGCGAGTCAGCATCCGGCGAGCATGATCATGCGGGGGCGTCGGAAAGCACCGGCTCCGCCGGCGCACCGGCGACGGTGCCCTCGGCTGCCGAGCGCATGGCAGCCCGCGAGAACTTTAAGGCTTTTGATGCCTCCCTTGCCCCCGCCGAAGGGGACCTCCATGAGGAAACGTGGGTGATGACCGAGGAAGAAGTCGAGGTTGCCCCAGGCGTGCGCCAAACCCGGTGGCTTTTCAACGGGCAAGCACCCGGGCCTACCTTGCGCGGCAAGGTAGGGGATAAGTTCCGCATCACCATCAAAAACGAGGGCTCGATGGGGCACTCGGTGGACTTTCACGCGGGTGAGGTCAACCCGGATGAGAACATGAAGTCGATCCAGCCGGGTGAATCGCTGACCTATGAATTCGTGGCACACAGGGCGGGTATCTGGATGTATCATTGCTCGACCATGCCGATGAGCTTGCACATTGCCAATGGCATGGCGGGATCGGTCATCATCGATCCTCGCGGGGAGGACGCGCTGGCAGACGTCGATGCGGAGTACGTCATGACGGTGAACGAGGTCTTTCTAGCCTCTGCGGGTAAGGAAGCTGAGGGCGCTAACGCGCAGCGCGTCAGCGACGGCGACTATGACCTCACGGCCTTCAATTACTATCCCAACCAGTATGATGTTGCTCCGCTGCGCGCCAAGGTGGGCGATACCGTGCGCATCTGGGTGGTCAACCTCGGCCCGGATCTGCCGTTGAGCTTCCACGTCGTGGGCGAACAATTCGACACCGTGTACAAGGAAGGCGCCTACCTGATTAAGGGCGCGAAGGATTCCGGATCCCAGGCGCTCGACCTTCTACCTGCCCAGGGCGGATTCGTGGAGATGACCTTCAACGAGCCGGGCACCTACTCTTTTGTCAACCACCTCATGACGAACGCGGAGAAGGGCCAGCACGGCCAGATTATCGTTGAGTAGCAAGGCGCTCGCGCCGTAGACGTAATTCGTCCAAGGTGTCGATATCGCGTACTGCGTGCGTTGCCTCGACCTCGGCGATGGTGCCCGCGAGCCTCAGTAAGTGCATGGCCGGCTTGTTGCGTGGATCTCCGAGCTCCTCCAGCGCGCGGGTGAGGGCCTTAGTGCGCCACAGCGCACACAGCGGTTGTAGGCTCCCGTCGAGGGTAGCCACAGCGACATCCGCGCCCGAGCTAGCCAGAGACTTGTGGAGGGCGGGCAGTACCTGCGGGGAATCCGGGGCATCGACGGCAAAGATTGCTGTGGTAGCCCTCGCGTCACCAGCCAGTGCGGCGTGGCCCGCAGCGATACCTGCAGCTGGCCCGCCGAAGAGGGGACTTTCGCACACCTGGGGCATGCCTAAACGATAGGGCGAGACGACCGCTATCGGCGCGCCATAAGGAAGCTGGCGCAGCAGTCGGTCGATGAGGCGTTCACCGGCGAGCCTCACGCTAGCCTTGTCCACGCCGCCCATGCGTTGGCCGCGCCCGCCGGCTAAAACGATGACACCTGGCACTTTGCTTAACCTTTCGTTCCGGGCAGCTCGCGGGACCAATCACCGGAGCGGCCCCCGGACTTCGCGGTGATGCCGCAGCGCCGGATATAGGCGGAGCGGTCGACGCCTTTGACCATGTCAATGACCGCCAAGGCGGCGATGTTCACCGCGGTGAGCGCCTCCATTTCCACACCGGTGCGGTCAGCGGTGCGCACTGTGGCTTCGATGAAGACGTGGTCTTCACGCAGCTCAATGTCCACCGCACAGCCATGCACCCCAATGGTGTGGGCCAACGGAAGGAGATCGGGAACCTTCTTGGCCGCCGCGATGCCAGCCACACGCGCAACCGCAAGCACGTCCCCCTTAGGCACGGTTCCCTCCCGCAGCGCGGTGAGAACTTCTGGTGAGCACGCGACCTCGCCTTGGGCGGTAGCGGTGCGTACCGTGGGCTGCTTTTCGGTGACGTCCACCATGTAGGCGGAGCCGGCGTCGTTGAGGTGAGTGAACTTCATGTCTAAACAGGGATCCTTTCCTAGCGTGGACCTAGCCTAGCTGACCTAGCCTAGCTGAAGAAGAGCGGACCGATCCGGGGGTTCAGATGCGCGATCTTTGGCAGCAATGGAGGGGTGGGGGATGTGGAGGTAGATTGTGACGCTAGTAGGGGTAGACGGTAAGTTGCTCGCCGGCGGCGACCGGACTCGTCAGCAGCGCAAAGCCGTGTGTGCCCGGAAGGGCGGCAACGTGGTGGCTGCGCATACGCGGACCCGGCGGTGGGCTTGCGGTAATGGATTCCGTCATGGTGATGGAGCACGGCTGAATGAGCGGGTGGTGAGGTTCGGGGAAGTCCGCACCGGCGACGGCCGTGAGGCACGGCCGGTCCTTGACACCCGCGGGGCGGGGCAGTCCGCGCAGAGAGCGCAGCAGTTGGGTGAGGTAGAGGTGTGCGGAGACAAACGCCGCCACCGGGTTGCCCGGCAAACACACCACGGGGATACCGTCCCAGAGCGCATGGCCCTGAGGCGCGCCGGGCCGTTGGTTGACGTGGCCGAACCAGTAAGAATCGCGTTCCACGGAATCCTCAATCACGGCGCGGACCACGTCAAAGGCGCCGGCTGAGACGCCGCCGGTGGTGACAATGAGATCGGAATCCGCAGCGGCCGCGTTGAAGCGCCGCTGCAGCTCAATGGGGGAATCTCCACAGACCGTGCGGGTGATCTCGCAGAGACCGGTGGAAGAAATGAGGGCTTCGAGCATGGGCCCATTCGAATCGGAAAGCTGGCCGTTGATCAGCTCCTCACCCGTGGCAATGATGGTTACTCGTGGGATGCGGTGAACCACGGCGCTGTCAACGCCGGAGGAGAGGCTGGCGGCGATAAGGGGGGCGTCGACAAGCGTGGCAGATCCAGCGAGTTGGTGGCCGGCGTCGATGTGGGAACCGCGTCGCCGGATATGGTTACGGTCGGGCAGGTGGTGCACCGTAACGGTTTCAGGCACAGGTCCGGGCCCTAGGGGAACATCGGTGTTTTCTACTGGTATGACCAGGCCATCAAAACCCTCCGGAACCTCCCCGCCAGTCATAATTCGCACCGCGGTCCCAGGACGCGGGACCTGGGCGGGTGAGCCTGCTGGGACATCACCTATAACAGGCAGCGTGAATGGGGTGGGTAAGTCATCAGGTGACGCCGGAGTTGGGATGAGGAAGCCGTCCATCGCCGAATTATCCCGCGGCGGGAGGGGAAGACGGGCGAAGAGTGGCTTGGCCAGAACGCGGCCTTGTACAAGGGGAGCGCGCTCAGCAGGCAGGGCGCGAATCAATGCGTGGAGGCGGTCGAAGTACTCCTCGATGCTTAAGTCAGTCCCGGTGCTTGTCATTGCACCCAATCTAGCCGCCGATGGCGGACATCGGGCGATCGGGCTGGAGGAATCCTTCGTCATCCACACCATGGCCCGGAAGCTTCTTCCACATTTCGCCCGCCCATGCGGCGGCGAGTTCCGCGTCGCTAGCGCCGCTGCGCAACAAGTCCCGCAAGGACGTCTCTGAGTTTCCAAATAAGCAATTACGTACAGCGCCGTCCGCGGTGAGTCGCGTGCGGTCGCAATTGCCGCAGAAAGGCCTTGTCACGGATGCGATGACGCCGATTCGGCCTACCGGTATTAAGCCATCGCGCGATTGTGCGTTCCACAGCGCGGCGGGGGCTGAGCCGCGGGGACCCTGCACAGGTGTGAGCTCGAATTCTTCACCCAAACGAGCCAAAATATCTTCTGCGGTGACCATCCGGGAGCGTTCCCATTCTTCGCGCGGACCTAGTGGCATCTGCTCGATGAAGCGCAGCTGCGCGCCTCGCTCGAGGCAGTAGCGTGCCAAGGGGACGATGTCCTCTTCATTTACTCCGGGCATAACTACGGCATTAACTTTGACCGTGCCCAGACGCCCTTCGCGGTGGGCGGCTGTGGCGGCTTCGATGGCGGCGAAGACATCGCCAAGCCTGTCGCGCCGGGTGAGGCGGGCATAAAGCTCAGGATCAATGGTGTCTAGGGAGATGTTGACGCGGTCCAGTCCCGCCTCAATGAGACCGTCCAGGCGGCGGGGGAGTCCCAAGCCATTGGTCGTCAGTGCGGTGGCGGGGGCCAACTTTTCGTCTGTGCGTAGCTGCGTGGTAGCGGCGATAATCTTCTCTAGCGACTTGCGCAGCAAAGGTTCGCCGCCGGTAAAGCGCACCTGGCGAATGCCCAAGTGGGTTACGGCAATCCTGATGAGGCGGATGGTCTCGTCGTCGCTGAGCGTCTGTGCAGTGGGCATCCACTCGAGGCCCTCGGCGGGCATGCAATACGTACAGCGGAGGTTGCAGCGATCGGTCAGCGAGACTCGAAGGTCGCGCGCTTGGCGTCCATAACGGTCGAGCAAGTCGCGGCGACCATCGCTTAATGCAGGCGGCAGGTCCGGAGGCGTTGCGTCGGCACCGCCGCGGGTGGAACCGCGCGGGGAGGGCGTAGGCAGAAAGACGCGATCAGACATTAACCACACTTTAGCCGGAGTAATAGCAGATCTATAGTCGCACGGCCCCTTTATTGCGTGGCGCCTTCTTCGGCGTCGAGGCGTTGAGCCTCGCCTGGGCCCTTGAGCCGGATGATGTTATAGGCACCCTCGGCAAGATGGGCACGGAGATCCTTCTTGTCGAACTTGCCCACCGAGGTCTTGTCGATGGACTTCACGAAGGTCCAGTACTCCGGCAGCATCCACGATGGAAGCTCAGAGCGCATCCCGTCACGCAGGCGCTCGGCGGTCTCAATCGTGGGGCTGATATCCGCGGCAAGCACGGTGACGGCCAGCGGGCGCTCGACCCACTGCTTGTCGGGGTAGCCAATGACGGCGCATTCGAGCACCACCGGGTTGGCCATGATGAGGTTTTCCAACTGGACGGAGTAGATCCACTCGCCGCCGGAGCGGATGACATCGCGCGCGCGATCCTCCACGGTGAGGAAGCCATCCTCGTTGACGAATCCGACGTCACCAGTGCGCAGCCAGCCATCGGCAGTGAACTTCGAGGCCGCGTCCTCGACGTCTTTTCCGCGGAACTCGTGAGCAGCGCCGCCATCCTCCGAGGTGGGCGAGTGGTAATAGGAGCCGGTGACCAAGTTGCCGCGCACCTGAATCTCGCCCGCATTGCGGTCGGTGGTGTTGACCACGTGGCCGTCATTGACCACCCGGTATTCCAGGGAGGAAGGAAAGCGCCCCTGGGAAATACGGTAGGCCCACCGGGCTTCACCCGAAGCACCTGAGGGCGGGCGCGCCACTGTACCCACCGTGGTGGTTTCCGCCATGCCCCAGACATGGACCACGTCCACGCCATAGCGCTCCTCCCAGCTCTTGATGAGCTGCGGCGGAACTGGTGAGCCGCCGGCAAAAATCTCCGTCAGCGTCATGCGCTCCGGCGGGTTCTTGAGGTAGTGCACGAAGAGCTGAATCCAAATGGTGGGCACACCGTGCGCCACGCGCGGGGAGGTGGCGGCGATGATTTTGGCCAGGGTGGCGGGGGAGACGTCGGCGTCGGGAAGCACCAGCGGCGTGCCCGTCATCCACGCCGCAAAGGGAACGCCCCAGCTCAACACGTGATAGATGGGAATGCAGCACAGAAATGTTTCCCCGTGGGTCACACACAAGGAATCGGAGGAGCGCAGCTGCATACCTTCCAAGTACAGGGCGCGGTGCGAGTAGAGCACGCCCTTGGGTGCACCGGTGGTGCCTGTGGAGTAGCACAGGGCGGCAGCGGTGTGCTCATTCAACACCGGCCAGTTGTACACGGTGGAGCGCCCATCCAGAAGCTGTTCGTAGCTATAAACCTCAACGTTGCCCGGCAGGGCAATGCTGGGCTTGTCGACGCCCGTGAATACCACCGCGCGCACGCACTCCACTCCGTCTAATACGCGGGCGAGCTGCTCCGCTAACCGGGCATCTGCGACGATGACGCGAACCTCGGCGTGGTTGATGATGTGCCGGATCTGATCATTCATGAGCTGCTTGTTGAGCGGCGTAAACACCGCTCCCTTGCAGGCCGTTCCGAAAAGCACTTCGAGGTGTTCGGCGCAATTCCACATCAGGGAGCCCACGCGTTCATCACCAGTGATGCCGAGCGTGTCATGCAGGGCGTGGGCGAAAGCGGCGGCGCGTGCACCGATATCGGCGAAGGTCGTCTCTTCGCGTTCGTTGCCGGGATTGGCGCTGTGCCACGTGACTACCTGGGTTTGGCTGTGGACGGAGGAGCCGTACTCCAGGATGCGGGTGAGGGACAGCGGGATATCCTGCATTGTGGAGAGCATGCGCACCACTTTAGCCGTGTCAGTGTGAGCGCGGTGGATGGATGCGGTATAGTTGTTCGCGACTGGCGGGGAAAGCCTTCCTCGCACCTCCGAGCTCCCTCCACGGCGTGCACACCTGCGGTGAAAAACTCATGGCAGTCCAACGGTGCGCGCGGCAATGAGAGGGTAGAGATACGCTCGCAGTCGCCTTCTTAAAATATCTCCCCGCGATTGACCCGCGGCCGCTTCCTTGAGTTCTTTTCGGAGTTCAGCAAGGAGTTCTTCACGTTCTGCTCCGCAGGGCCGGAGAGGGGGGAGAGCCAAAGAAAACCACCGCCCACGGGGATCGCGGTTGCGTGAACTCGCTGGTGGCGGCGGACCATCTCAATTACACACTGGCTTCCAACGCCCACGTGGAGCGGCACCACGCACAATGCGGGTGCGGCTGAATAGACGGCGCGCGTTGGTGAAGCGACGAAAGGATATCCGTGAGCGATACGGACAAGACCGCAGCACAGGATCTCGCGTCCCTGAAGCTGCCGGAATTGCGCAAGCTGGCTGCGGAGCGCGGACTTCGCGGCGTCTCCGGACTGCGCAAGGGGGATCTCATCACCGCACTGACCACCGGCCAGGTGCCAGCGCGCGGCGCGAAGGCCGCAGCCCAAGCGGAGCCCAAGAAGGACGAACAGCCGCGCCGCGCTACCCGCAAGGCTTCTCGCCCTGCCGGCGCCGCAGACCAGGAGTCCGAGCAGCCGGAGCAGGATAAGAAGCGCAAGCAGGACCAGCCGAAGCAGCAGACTGATGAAGCTGCCAAATCTGACAAGGCTGATAAGTCCGAGCACAACGACGGTAACGACGAGCACCGCTACGAGTCCCGCTCCCAGGCTCGCCGCGCCCGCCGCAACCGCGCCCGCCGCCAGGAGCGCGAGGCCCGCGAAGAGGCCAAGGGCAACGGCAACGGAAATAACAACGGTGCCGAGGACAATAACGGCAAGTCCGAGGACAACCAGTCCCGCGGTGGAAACAATTCCGATAACGGTGATCGCGGCAATGGCGGCAACGGTGGCAATAACGGTGGCGGCCACAACAATAACCGCCGCGACAACCACCGCAACGACGATGACAACAATGGCGGCGGCCGCCGCAACCGCCGCAACCGCCGTAACCGCCGCGGGCGTGACCGCGATGGTGGCGGCAATGGTGGCAACGATCTGCAGATCCGCGAGGGCGATGAAGTACAGGTAGTCGGCGGCATCCTGGAGGTCGTGGACAACAACGTGGCCTTCCTGCGCACCACCGGCTACCGCGCGGCCAGCTCCGATGTCTTTGTTAACAACAACCTCGTGCGCCGCCTGGGCCTGCGCTCCGGCGACGCGCTGACCGGCAAGGTCAAGGTTTCTGGCCCGACCCACACCCACGGCAACGGCCGCAACCGCCGCAAGTACAACCAGCTGGTGGAGGTCGACACCGTCAACGGCCTGGATCCGTCGACTGCGAAGGACCGCCCGGACTTCTCCAAGCTCACCCCGCTTTACCCGAACCAGCGCCTGCGCTTGGAGACGGATCCGAAGATCCTCACCACCCGCGTCATCGACCTCATCATGCCGATTGGTAAGGGCCAGCGCGCGCTCATCGTCTCCCCGCCGAAGGCCGGTAAGACGACGATCCTGCAAAACATCGCCAACGCCATCGCCACGAACAATCCGGAGTGCTACCTCATGGTGGTCCTCGTGGACGAGCGCCCCGAAGAGGTCACGGACATGCAGCGCAGCGTCAACGGTGAGGTCATCGCTTCCACCTTTGACCGCCCGCCGTCAGAGCACACCTCCGTGGCGGAGCTGGCCATCGAGCGCGCCAAGCGCTTGGTGGAGCAGGGCAAGGACGTCGTCGTCCTGCTCGATTCCATCACCCGCCTGGGCCGCGCCTACAACAACTCCTCCCCGGCGTCGGGCCGCATTCTGTCCGGTGGTGTCGACTCCAACGCCCTGTACCCGCCGAAGCGCTTCTTGGGTGCTGCCCGCAACATCGAAAACGGTGGCTCGCTGACCATCATCGCCACCGCGATGGTGGAAACCGGCTCCACCGGTGACACGGTCATCTTCGAGGAATTCAAGGGCACCGGCAACGCCGAGCTCAAGCTCGACCGCGCCATCTCCGAGCGCCGCATCTTCCCGGCCGTGGACGTCAACCCGTCCGGCACCCGCAAGGACGAACTCCTCCTGGTTCCGGAGGAGGCGCGCATCATGACCAAGCTGCGCCGCATCCTGTCCGGCCTGGATTCCTTTGCTGCCATCGATTTGCTGATCAAGCAGCTCAAGAAGACCCGCTCCAACGGCGAATTCCTCATGCAGGTGGCCTCGTCTGCGCCCATGGCGGCAGATATGGATGAGGAGGACTACAAATAATGTCGAACCAGGTTTCCCTCGTTGATGACATCGTCTCCGAGTACCAGGGCATCGAGATGCAGATGGCTGACCCGGATGTAGCCGGAGATCAGAAGCAGTTCCGCAAGCTGTCCAAGCGCTACGCTGAACTGCGCCCCATCGTTGCTGTCAACGATGAACTCGTCCAGGCCCGCCAAGACCTGGCCGACGCCAAAGAGATGGCCTATGAGGACCACGAGTTCCAGCCCGAGGTTGAGCGCCTCGAACCGCTCGTCGTGGAGCTGGAGGAGAAGCTCGCGGATCTGCTCGCTCCGCGCGATGAGCAGGACTCCGAGGACATCATCATGGAGATCAAGGCCGGCGCCGGCGGCGAAGAGGCAGCACTTTTCGCTGGCGACCTAGCCCGCATGTACGAGCGCTTCGCCGACAAGGCCGGCTTCCAGTGGGAGGTCCTGGGCCTCAACGAGTCCGACCTCGGTGGCGTCAAAGACATGTCCATCTCCTTCAAATCCAAGACCCCGTCCCGTGATGGCGCGTGGAGCGTGTTCAAGTTTGAGGGCGGCGTCCACCGCGTGCAGCGCGTTCCGGTGACCGAGTCCCAGGGCCGCATCCAGACCTCCGCAGCCGGTGTGCTGGTCTACCCGGAGCCGGAAGAAGTCGAAGCAGTCAACATCGATGACAAGGACATCCGCGTCGACGTCTACCGCTCCTCCGGTAAGGGCGGCCAGGGCGTGAACACCACTGACTCCGCCGTGCGCATTACCCACCTGCCCACGGGCCTGGTGGTGACCTGTCAGAAGGAGCGCTCCCAGATCCAGAACAAGGCGCGCGCCCTGCAGGTGCTGCAAGCCCGCCTGGATCAAATGGAGCGCGAGGCACGCGAGGCCGAGGCCGGCGAGCAGCGTGCATCCCAGGTGCGCACCATGGACCGCTCCGAGCGCATCCGCACCTATAACTGGCCGGAGAACCGCATTACCGATCACCGTATCGGCTACAAGGCAAATAACCTCGACTCCGTTCTCAACGGCGACATGCACGACCTCATCGAGGCCCTGCAGGCCCAGGAGCGCGCCGAGCGCCTCGAGGCCGAGGGCTAGAAGGCTAAGGCACGGTTATTAACGGTGACTTTTCACACCTATAGGGAGGCGCTTCGTGATGCCACGGAGCGCCTTCGCGCTGCCGGGGTGCCTTCACCCGAATGGGACGCGCGCCTGTTGGCCGCCCACCTCATCCACTGCGGGCACATGGACATCCCCCTCGACGAGCAACCGATCCCCGGTTTTGACGTGGCCTATGGGGCGTTGGTGGGGCGTCGTGAAGCGCGCGAACCACTCCAGCACATCCTGGGCGTCGCGTGGTTCGGTCCTCTCGAACTCGAGGTCGGCCCGGGCGTGTTCATTCCACGCCCGGAGACGGAGGTGCTCGCCGACTGGGGAGTTAAGTTTCTTAGGAAACTTAACTCGTCGGGGTCAAAGGAATTTAACTCGTTGGAATCTCCCCGTGTCGTGGACTTGTGCGCTGGGTCCGGAGCGCTCGCGCTCTACGTTGCGCACTACGTGCCACAGGCCGAGGTGTGGGCGGTGGAGCTTGCCGACGCCTCCCTGGCCTACACCCGCCGCAACGCCGCGACCGCAGTGCACGGCGGGGCGGGAACCGTACACGTGGTCCAAGGGGATGTCACCGAGGCGGACCTCTTGCCGGAGCTGCACGGCAGCGTCGACCTCGTGCTGACGAATCCGCCATATGTGCCGGAAACCCCGGACCTGGAACCGGAGGTCTACCAGGATCCTCACGAGGCAGTGTTCGGGGGAGTAGATGGCATGGAAACCATCAACGCGATGATCCCGACCATCGCTGCGCTGCTGCGCCCCGGTGGCCGCGTGGGCATCGAGCACGACGACGACACCTCCGAGCTGGTGCAAGAAGCCCTGCGCGCGCATGGAGGATTTAGCCACATCGAGGTGCTCAAGGATCTCACTGGCACCGCCCGCTTTGTCACGGCACAGCGGGGAGTACAGTAGATTGGTCGAAGATTGGTCGACAAGCCGACACGAACGGGATTAAAGGAGAGACCAATGCAGGGACAGATTTATAACTGTGCGGACGCCGCCGAGCGCGAAGAAGGAATGGCCTTTGCCGTCAAGGCAGCCAAGTCGGGGCGGCTTGTAGTGATGCCCACCGATACGCTCTACGGGCTGGGCTGCGATGCCTTTGATAACGACGCCGTGGCTAGCCTGCTGGCCACCAAGCACCGCGGCCCAGACATGCCGGTACCGGTGCTCGTGGGCTCCTGGGATACCGTCAAAGGTCTTGTCGCGTCGTTGGATGATACCGCCCAAACGCTGATCGAGGCCTTCTGGCCGGGCGGACTATCCATCGTCGTCCCGCAGGCGCCTTCGCTTCCGTGGAACTTGGGAGATACCCGCGGCACGGTGATGCTGCGCATGCCGCTGCACCCCATCGCCATCGAGCTCCTGCGCGAGGTCGGCCCCATGGCGGTGTCCTCCGCGAATATCTCTGGCCAAACCCCACCCACCACGGCGATTGCCGCCAAGCAGCAGCTGGGTAAGGCCGTCACCGTCTACCTCGACGGGGGAGAAGCAGAGGTAGGAAAGCCATCCACCATTATCGATCTGTCTGGCTCCCGCCCTTATCTTTTGCGCGAAGGCGCATTGAGCGCTGAGCAGATCGGAGAGGTCATCGGAGTATCCGCAGAGTCCTTGCGCACCCGCCCGGGTGCCCAATCCTCTTAAGGAGACATCAGTGGCTGGAACCGGAGTGCCGCTGCGCGAGCTAGCGTTGGTGATCTTTGTCGCGGCGGCGTTTACCTACCTCACCACCGGACTGGTGCGCACCTTCTTAGTACGCAGCGGCCAGGTGGCGGAGATTCGCCTGCGCGATAGCCACTCCCAGCCCACACCGCAGCTCGGCGGGGTGGCGATGTTCACGGGTTTTGCGGCCGCCGTCTATCTCGCAGGCCAGCTTCCAGCCTTGACTCGCGGCTTTATGCCCGTCACGCCTGAGATGAATGCTGTGCTGTGGTCAGCCGCAGCCATCGTCCTCGTGGGCGTGGTGGATGACTTGGTAGAGCTGAGTGCTCTGGTCAAGCTCATCGGTCAGCTCGTCGCCGCGGCCATCATGAGCGGGTTGGGGTTGACGTGGACGCTTCTCTTCCTGCCTTTTGGCGATGGAACTACGGTCATCCTGGACCAGGTCCAGGGGACACTCTTGACTACGTTCTTTACGGTCCTGCTTATCAATGCCATCAACTTCGTCGACGGGCTCGACGGTTTGGCGGCCGGGCTGGGCATGATCGCCGGCGGCGCCATCTTGGTCTTCTCGCTGACGGTTCTGCACGACCAGGGCGGTGCAGTGTCCGCGTATCCGCCGGCGATTATCGCCGCCGCTCTTGTTGGTGTGTGTGCCGGGTTCCTACCTCACAACTTTGAGCCCTCCCGCATCTTCATGGGGGATAGCGGTGCGATGCTCATTGGTTTGCTCCTTGCGGCGGCGTCGACGTCTGCCTCCGGCAAGATCAACATGTCTTTGTACGGCACCGTGGACATTGTGGCGTTGATGTCACCCGTCATCGTCGTGGTCGCCGCGGTCTTTATTCCAGTCCTGGACCTTGTCTGGGCCGTCATTCGCCGCGTATCGCAGGGGCGCTCGCCTTTCGCTGCGGATAAGGCGCACATTCACCACCGGCTGCTCTCCTTGGGGCACACGCACCGACGCACAGTACTGGTGCTTTATTTATGGGTCTCCGCGGTGGCGTTTGGGGCCGTCTCCTTTTCTATCGTTCCGGCCCCTGCGGCCGTGGCTTTGGCGGTTCTCGCGCTTGGCGTGGCCTTCGGCGTGACCCTGATTCCGCTGCGCCAGGGCAAGATTGGGCGTCGGCCGCGGGCTACCAGTGTGGTGCTGGAAACTGATCCTTCCTGAGGTAGGGTATGGGGCTGTGACTGATTCAACGACCTCCGAAGAGCTTTCGCCCTACGACGATCATCGTCGCCCCCTGAAGCGCGCCCTGCGCCTCGGGGTCATCGGCCTTATCGTCGTAACCATCGCGTCCCTGTCCATCTGGGGTGGCGTTCGCGGAGTGCCCGGAATTTGGGGAGTACTCGTCGGCGCGGCCATCGGCGGCGGCTTCGTGCTCTTTACCGCGGCCTCGGTGCTTATTACCGCACGCACGACACCCTCGACGACGATGGCTGTGGTCCTAGGTGGCTGGTTGCTTAAGGTCGTCATCCTCATCATGGTGTTGTTGCTGATCAAGGACCTAGAGTTCTACGACACGATGGCTCTCTTCGTCACCGTCCTCCTGGCGCTGGCGGTGACGTTGGGAACTGAGGTATGGGGTGTGGTCACCTCCAACGTGACCTACGTGTCTTAGCCTTTCTCGACCTTTTTCAGTGAGCCACTGCTCCCGGTGACCCCGGGAGGGTGGCTTTTTGTGTAGCGAAATGACGCCGCTTCGGGCGCTCATTACCCCCGTCAAGGTGGGAAAACGCGGGTGTGTGACCAAATACACTTAGTAGGGTTTTGGCAGAATGTGGGCGTTTTATGCGGCCGCACGGCGCTGGGCTGTGCCTTTAGGTTCACAACGCTGCCCCCACGTGCGAAAACTTGAGGGCGAACTGATAGCATTCTCTTCGGGTTACCGCGGGTTAGCGTCATGCTATCCCGAAAAAGTACGGTTTATCCTTGCCCTGTTTACGCTGATGTGCGACGGAGTCCGTGAGCAGGGCAAAGAGCTTGAGACGTCCATCGCACCACATAGCCTTCGACAAGCTGTGTGGCCCGAACACGGGAGAGAACGCTGAGCGTTACGACATTGGCCATGAAGGGTGAGTTTCACGCACCCGAACTGGATCCAGAATTTTTCCCGGGGCACGTAACCGAAGATGGTGGAGTTGTCGATCTTCTTTTCGCCGATTTCGCCAACGGTTGGTTCGCTTTGGATCGCATCATGCTGGTCCGCCTGTTTATGGCGGCTATCTTGGTGCTCCTTTTTGTTGTCGCCTTCAGGAACCCGAAGCTGGTTCCTAAAGGATTGCAGAACGTAGCGGAGCATGCGATTGACTTCGTACGAATTCACATCGCAGAAGACATTTTGGGCCGTAAGGAAGGACGTCGTTTCCTTCCGATCCTGGCCACGATCTTCTTCGGTGTTTTGTTCTGGAACGTAGCAACTATTGTTCCAGCCCTAAACATCTCTCCGAATGCTCGTATTGGTATGCCAATCGTGCTGGCAGTCGTTGCGTACATCGCCATGATTTACGCCGGCGCAAAGCGCTTTGGCTTCGGCAAGTTCGTCAAGTCCTCGGTGGTTATCCCTAACCTTCCGCCGTTGCTGCACGTGCTTGTTGTACCGATTGAGGCTTTCTCTACGTTTGTCATGCGTCCAGTCACGCTGGCTCTTCGTCTTATGGCGAACTTCCTGGCTGGCCACCTCATTTTGGTCCTGTTGTACTCGGCAACGAACTTCTTCTTCTTCCAGTTCAACGGTTGGACCGCACTGAGTGGCCTCACTCTGGTCGCAGCGGTTCTGTTCACGCTGTACGAAATTATCGTCATCTTCCTGCAGGCATACATTTTCGCCCTGCTGACGGCGGTATACATCGAACTGTCGCTGCATGCAGATTCGCACTAACAACAACGCGAACCTCGCGGTTAACTAAATACCCCAGAAATCACCACTTCCCCCGCGGAACAATTCGCGGGAAAACATTGAAAGGGAACGACTTTCATCATGAACGAAATCATTCTTGCTCAGGCTGCTGACGAGTCCACCCTCAAGGGCCTCGGCGCTATCGGCTACGGCATCGCAACCATCGGCCCGGGTCTGGGCATCGGTATCCTCGTCGGCAAGACCGTCGAGGGCATGGCTCGCCAGCCGGAGATGGCCGGCCAGCTGCGTACCACCATGTTCCTGGGTATCGCCTTCGTTGAGGCCCTGGCACTTATCGGCCTCGTTGCAGGCTTCCTGTTCTAAAGAGCGCTTTACACAAAGTAAATCGAACTTTAAGAACGGAGCCCCATGAACAACGTCATTTACTGCCTTGCAGCAGAGGGAAGTGAGCACCTGCCGCTGGAGAGCGGCAACTCCATCCTTCTGCCCAAGATGTACGACTTGGTCTGGTCGATCATTCCGTTCGCCATCATCCTGATTGTGTTCTGGAAGCTTGTTCTTCCGGCATACAACAAGATGCTGCAGGAGCGTGAAGACCGGATCGAAGGTGGCCTTAAGCGTGCGGAGGCTCAGCAGGCCGAAGCAAAGGCCGCTCTAGAAAAGTACAATGCTCAGCTCGCTGACGCTCGAGCAGAGGCTGCGGAGATCCGCGAGCAGGCGCGCGAGCGCGGCAAGCTGATCGAGGCAGAGGCTAAGGAAGCTGCAGAGGAAGAGTCTCGTCGCATCCTGACCGCCGGCGAGAAGCAGCTTGAAGCTTCTCGTGCACAGGTCGTGTCTGAGCTGCGTTCCGACATCGGACAGAACTCCATCAACCTGGCAGAGAAGCTGCTCGGCGGCGAACTTTCGGACGCCACCAAGCAGTCCTCCACGATTGATAACTTCCTGTCCGAGCTCGACACTGTGGCACCGGCCGGAAAGTAGGCAACGATGAAGGCAGCTAGCCGCGAAGCACTCGCTACCGTTGAGTCCAAGCTGGATGAGTTCCTCTCCGGCGACCGCTCGGTGGCGACTGCTACCCAGGCAGGCCAGGACCTCTTCGAGGTTGTCCGCGTCCTCGACGGTGACCGCGAACTGCGTGTCGCGCTGACCGACGACGCCGCTACCTCCGAGGAGCGCAAGTCCCTGGCCCAGACCCTTTTCGGCGGAAAGGTCACCCCGGTTGCACTCCAAGTGCTGCAGGAGGCCGCCGCCGCACAGTGGTCGACGCCGCGTGATATCGCCCGTGGCCTCATCATCCTCGGCCGCCGCGCACTGCTGCGTGGCGCTGAGTTTGAGGGCAAGCTGGGCCAGGTGGAAGACGAGCTCTTCTCCCTGTCGCGCGTGCTTGACCGCGAAGGCGAACTGACCCAGCTGCTTTCAGACCGTACTGCTACGTCCGATCGTAAGGTCGGGCTGCTGGCAAGCGTGCTCTACGGCAAGGTCACGATGGTTACTGAGGCGCTCGCGCTGCAGGCCATTGGCCGCCCGGAGCAGAACCCGATTGATGATCTCGCCGGTTTGGCGGACACCGCAGCCAAGCTGCAGGGCCGTACCATCGCGCGAGTGACCACCGCGGGTGAGCTGAACGATAGCCAGCGGGCAGCACTCGCTGAAAAGCTGGGCAAAATTTATGGTCGTGCGATGTCCATCCACTCTGAGGTTGACACCAGCCTCCTCGGTGGTATGACCATCCGCGTCGGCGACGAAGTCATCGATGGCTCGACGGCAGGCAAGATTGCTCGCCTTCGTGCGCAGATGGCATAAGCCGAAACGACAGAAACGATTAAGTAATTGCTGGAAGATACTACCGAGAGCAGGAAGAACATGGCGGAGCTGACGATCTCCTCCGACGAGATCCGTAGCGCGATTGCGAACTACACCTCGAGCTACTCCGCGGAGGCCTCCCGTGAGGAGGTCGGCGTGGTCATTTCGGCAGCTGACGGTATTGCGCAGGTTTCGGGCCTGCCGTCCGTCATGGCGAATGAGCTGCTCGAGTTCCCCGGCGGCGTGATTGGCGTCGCACAGAACCTTGACACCAACTCCATCGGTGTCGTGGTCTTGGGCAACTTCGAGTCGCTTAAAGAAGGCGACGAGGTCAAGAGGACCGGCGAGGTTCTCTCCATCCCTGTGGGCGAGGAATTCCTCGGCCGCGTAATTAACCCCCTGGGCCAGCCGATCGACGGCATGGGCCCGATCACCGCTGAAGAGGACCGCGTCCTCGAGCTGCAGGCACCGTCCGTGCTGCAGCGTCAGCCGGTGGAAGAGCCGATGCAGACCGGCATCAAGGCTATTGACGCGATGACCCCGATTGGTCGCGGTCAGCGTCAGTTGATCATTGGTGACCGTAAGACGGGTAAGACCGCTGTCTGTATCGACACCATCCTGAACCAGAAGGCTAACTGGGAATCTGGCGACAAGAACAAGCAGGTCCGCTGCATCTACGTCGCCATCGGCCAGAAGGGCTCCACCATTGCTGGTGTGCGCCACACCCTGGAGCAGCACGGCGCACTGGAGTACACCACCATCGTGGCGGCTCCGGCATCCGACGCCGCCGGCTTCAAGTGGCTGGCACCGTTCTCCGGTGCAGCTCTGGGTCAGCACTGGATGTACCAGGGCAACCACGTGCTGATCATTTACGATGATCTGACCAAGCAGGCTGAGGCCTACCGTGCGATTTCCCTTCTTCTGCGCCGTCCGCCGGGCCGCGAGGCTTACCCGGGCGACGTCTTCTACCTCCACTCCCGTCTGCTGGAGCGCGCTGCGAAGCTCTCCGACGACATGGGTGCAGGTTCCATGACCGCACTGCCGATCATCGAGACCAAGGCGAACGACGTCTCCGCCTTCATTCCGACCAACGTTATTTCTATTACCGACGGCCAGGTCTTCCTGGAGTCCGACCTGTTCAACCAGGGCGTCCGTCCGGCAATTAACGTCGGTGTGTCGGTCTCCCGTGTTGGTGGTGCCGCACAGACCAAGGGTATGAAGAAGGTCGCCGGTAACCTGCGTCTTGAGCTGGCTGCCTACCGTGATCTGCAGGCCTTCGCGGCCTTCGCATCCGACCTGGATCCGGCCTCCAAGGCTCAGCTGGAGCGCGGTGAGCGTCTCGTCGAGCTGCTCAAGCAGTCCGAGTCCTCCCCGCAGCCTGTCGAGTACCAGATGGTGTCCATCTTCCTCGCAGACCAGGGCATCTTCGACGTCGTTCCCGTCGAGGACGTACGCCGCTTCGAGAAGGAGCTGCACGATCACCTCAACTCTGCAACCCCGCAGGTGTTCGAGCAGATCCAGGGCGGTACCGCTCTGACCGACGAGTCCAAGGATGCACTTGTTGCAGCTGCTAAGGACTTCATTCCGTCCTTCCGCACGACCGAGGGCAACAACCTCGGCACCGAGGCACCGGTTGACCCGCTCGCCGCGGATGACGTGAATAAGACCGAGCTCAACGTCTCCCGCAAGACGGCCAAATAGAGTTTCGCACGCTCTAAGAATTAACCGTCTAGATAAAGAAGGGAGGAGCGAACACCATGGCTAATCTTCGTGAACTGCGTGACCGTATCCGGTCCGTCAATTCCACCAAGAAGATCACCAAGGCACAGGAGCTCATTGCTACCTCGCGCATTACCAAGGCTCAGGCCAGGGTAGAGGCGTCCCAGCCTTATGCACGTGAACTGTCCAACGTGCTCAACAAGCTGGCGGCGCACACGTCCCTGGATCACCCGATGCTCCGGGAACGCGAAGATGCAAAGGTGGCCGCCATTCTCGTGGTCTCTTCGGACCGCGGTATGTGCGGTGGCTACAACAACAACATCTTCAAGAAGGCGGCCGAGCTGGAAGCCCTGCTCAAGAGTGAGGGTTTCGAGACCGTCCGCTACGTGACCGGCAACAAGGGCGTTGGCTTCTACAAGTTCCGTGAGGCCGAGGTCGCAGGCAGCTGGACTGGATTCTCGCAGGATCCGACCTGGGAGAAGACGCACGACGTGCGTCGCCACATCATCGACGGCTTCGTTGCCGGTTCGAATGGCCAGGCCAAGACCCGCGAGGGTATTCACGTGGAGGGCGAGACCGTTCGCGGTTTCGACCAGGTCCACGTTGTGTACACCGAGTTCGAGTCCATGCTGACCCAGACCGCGCGTGTGCAGCAGCTGCTGCCGGTGGTACCGGTTATCGAGGAAGAGGACTACAACATGGGTGAGTCCGCGCTTTCCGACGCCGAGCCGAACAATCAGATCACTCCTGATTACGACTTCGAGCCGGATGCGGACACCCTCATGGACGCACTGCTTCCGCAGTACGTGTCCCGCCTCCTGTTTGCGATGTTCTTGGAGTCCTCGGCCTCCGAGTCCGCCGCACGCCGTACCGCAATGAAGTCTGCAACTGACAACGCAACCGAGCTGGTCAAGGACCTCTCGCGCGTGGCCAACCAGGCCCGTCAGGCGCAGATTACCCAAGAAATCACAGAGATCGTCGGTGGCGCTGGGGCGCTCGCCGAAAGCGCAGAAAGTGACTAGATTATGACTACAGCTCTGCAAGAGCAGAACACACAGTCGTCGGCTACCGCCGGCCGTGTGGTGCGTGTCATCGGTCCGGTCGTCGACGTGGAGTTTCCGCGTGGCGGGCTGCCGGCACTGTACAACGCACTGACCGTCGAGGTTTCCCTCGAGGCTGTTGCAAAGACCGTCACCCTTGAGGTCGCTCAGCACCTCGGTGACAACCTCGTCCGTGCCGTGTCCATGGCTCCGACCGACGGCCTCGTCCGCGGTGCAGCCGTGACCGACACCGGCAAGCCGATTTCCGTCCCGGTGGGCGATGTGGTCAAGGGCCACGTCTTCAACGCCCTCGGTGACTGCCTTGACCAGCCGGGTCTGGGCCGCGACGGCGAGCAGTGGGGCATCCACCGCGAGCCGCCGGCATTCGACCAGCTGGAGGGTAAGACCGAGATCCTGGAGACCGGTATTAAGGTCATCGACCTGCTGACCCCGTACGTGAAGGGCGGCAAGATCGGCCTCTTCGGTGGTGCAGGTGTGGGTAAGACCGTTCTTATCCAGGAGATGATTACTCGTATCGCACGCGAGTTCTCCGGTACCTCCGTCTTCGCCGGCGTCGGCGAGCGCACCCGTGAGGGCACCGACCTCTTCCTCGAGATGGAGGAGATGGGCGTTCTTCAAGACACCGCACTTGTCTTCGGCCAGATGGATGAGCCGCCAGGAGTCCGTATGCGCGTGGCTCTGTCCGGCCTGACCATGGCGGAGTACTTCCGCGATGTTCAGAACCAGGACGTGCTGCTGTTCATCGACAACATCTTCCGTTTCACCCAGGCCGGTTCTGAGGTTTCGACCCTGCTGGGCCGTATGCCTTCCGCCGTGGGTTACCAGCCGACTCTGGCTGATGAGATGGGTGTGCTGCAGGAGCGTATTACCTCCACCAAGGGTAAGTCCATTACCTCCCTGCAGGCCGTGTACGTGCCGGCCGATGACTACACCGACCCGGCTCCGGCGACCACCTTCGCCCACCTCGATGCCACCACCGAGTTGGACCGCGGTATTGCTTCGAAGGGTATTTACCCGGCAGTGAACCCGCTGACCTCTACCTCTCGTATTCTGGAGCCGTCCATCGTGGGCGAGCGCCACTACGAGGTGGCACAGCGTGTCATCGGTATCCTGCAGAAGAACAAGGAGCTCCAGGACATCATCGCCATCCTTGGTATGGACGAGCTGTCTGAGGAAGACAAGATCACCGTTCAGCGTGCTCGCCGCATCGAGCGCTTCCTTGGCCAGAACTTCTTCGTCGCAGAAAAGTTCACCGGCCTGCCGGGCTCCTACGTGCCGCTGGCCGATACCATCGATGCTTTCGAGCGCATCTGCAACGGCGAATTCGACCACTACCCGGAGCAGGCCTTCAACGGCCTGGGTGGCTTGGACGACGTCGAGGCTGCGTACAAGAAGCTGACCGAGAAGAAGTAGGGAGAGGCACATGGCTGACATCACCGCCGAATTGGTTTCCGTCGAGCGCCTGCTGTGGACCGGAAAGGCCACCATGGTGACGGCTGAAACCACCGAGGGTGAGATCGGCGTGCTTCCTGGCCATGAGCCCATGGTTGGTCAGTTGATCGACAATGGCGTAGTGACCATCCACCCGGCCGACGGCGAGCGTCGCGTCGCCGCTGTCCAGGGTGGCTTCCTCTCCGTGTCCGAGAACAAGATCACCGTCCTCGCCGATTGGGCCATCTGGGCCTCGGAGGTCGATGAAGCACAGGCACAGGAAGACCTGAAGTCTGAGCGCGAGCTGACGAGGTCCCGTGGCGATGCCGCATTGCGCGCCGCCCGCCGCTTCAACAGCTAACGGATGAGCGGAGAGGGAAACGACGGGCAGCAATGACCGCCCTTCCCACTCTCACCTAGGAACCCCACCCCCTCGCTAAGAGGGGGTGGGGTTCCTTCGTGATCTGCGCCAAAGGTCAAGCAAGGACTAGCATTGTTTCCTCCGCGAGCGGTAGAATCAACGCAACGTTTCTTACTCGCGGTGAAGGAAATCAACCCATGAACTCTCAGGTGCTCCAAGGGCTATCTATTCTTTTAGGTCTGTGCGCACTGATTCTTCTGGTTGTCGTCATTCTGGCCGCAGTACGGTTTTTTACGGTGCGTTCCCGCGGAACGGGCATCCTTCTGCGCCGGCTTCCTTCGAAGGACTCCCATACGTGGCGTCATGGCCTCGTGCGCTATGACGGTGAATATATGGAGTACTTCAAGCTTCGCTCCGTATTGCCGCGCGCCAACAAACGCTTTAATCGCCTCGACATCGAACTGGGCAGCACCCGCCCAATGGATGATAACGAGGCTTCTTTTATGCCCTCTGGCCACCAGATCATCCGGATTAGCATCGATGGGCGGGACTATGAGATTGCCTCCGATACGCACGGGATCATGGCCTTGAACGCGTGGGTGGAATCGGCGCCGTCCAAGCGCCAAGAGAAGATGGATTATCACCAGATGCGCCAGCGAGCTACCCGCTTACCAAAGAAGTAGCGCCCAACGATAGGGTAGAGGGCATGCGTGTTGTCATCGCCCAATGCTCCGTAGATTACGTAGGCCGCCTCGACGCCCACCTTCCCATGGCGGACCGTCTCATCCTCATCAAAGCCGATGGTTCGGTGTCCATCCATGCGGATGACCGTGCCTATAAGCCGCTGAACTGGATGACTCCGCCGTGCACCTTTGAGGAGTCGGCGATCGAGGATATCGACGGCGAGGACACAGGAGAGAAGCTGTGGCTGGTAGAAAACCCGAAAGGTGAGCAGCTGCGCATCACTATCGCCCAGATTCACCAGGAGATTGACATGGATCTGGGAGAAGACCCCGGCTTGGTCAAGGATGGCGTGGAAGCCCACTTGCAGGAGCTGTTGGCGGAACACATAGAAACGTTGGGGGAGAAGTACTCGCTGGTGCGCCGCGAGTACCCCACCGCGATTGGTCCGGTAGACATCATGGCCAAGAACTCGAAGAATGAATTCGTGGCGGTCGAGGTCAAGCGCCGCGGCGGAATTGATGGCGTTGAGCAGCTCACGCGCTACCTTGAGTTGCTCAACCGCGACGACTTGCTAGCACCAGTCCACGGTGTGTTCGCAGCGCAGGAAATCAAGCCCCAAGCGCGGACCTTGGCGGAAGACCGTGGTATCCGTTGCGTCGTCCTGGACTACCAAGAGCTGCGCGGCATCGAGTCCAACGAGCTGCGGTTGTTCTAGTGCCGCGCCGCAATCGTAGGATCCGCGAAGAGCCACGGTCACTGCCGCGCGACGGCAGTGCCTTCGTCGGCTCGCAGACGGTACCAGGGCCGAGCTGGACCCATGGCGAGCCTTTCGTTATGAGACACGTCGGCAGCGCGGCCGCTCAGAAGTACTACGTGTGCCCGGGATGCAACCAGAACATACCTCCCGGGGTGGCGCACATCGTGGCGTGGCCGCGGGATACCGGCGGGCGCGCAGATGATCGCCGACACTGGCACCGGCACTGCTGGGAGCGGCGGTAGGATAGCGGGCATGATTGTTGCCTTTTCCGTAGCCCCCTCCGTCGTGGGCGATGAACGCGCTGAGATGTCCGAGGCCGTCGCCGAAGCCGTGCGTGTTGTCCGTGCTTCCGGCTTACCTAATGAGACCAATGCCATGTTTACCCTTGTGGAAGGCGAGTGGGATGAGGTCTTCGCGGTTATCAAGGAAGCCACCAATGCCGTGCGCGCGGTTTCGCCGCGCACGAGCCTGGTGATTAAAGCCGATATCCGCGAAGGCGTGACCGGGCAGATAACCCAAAAAGTAGATTCCGTTAATCGTTACCTGGAGGAGAATAAGTGACCGGACCGTACGTAGGAGGAGCCCTCGACCTGGGTGCTATCAAGCAGCAGGCAGAGGCCAAGGCGAAAGCACAGGAACAGGGTACTACTGGTGCCTCGGCAGGTGTACAGCCCTTCTTTGAGGTCACCGAGCAGAACTTCGAGAATGACTTGGTGCGCCGCTCTGCGGAAGTACCCGTCATCGCCTTGATTGGCTCGCCGCGCTCCCCGGCCTCCGAGCAGCTCAAGAAGGACTTCGAGGAGATGGCGACCGCAGGTGGGCTGAAGTTCATCGTGGGCTATATCAACGCTGATGTTGTGCCCCAGGTGGCGCAGGTCTTCGGCGTACAGAATCTGCCGACCACCGTTGCCATCGCCGCCGGCCAGCCCGTCACCAACTTTGAGGGCGGGCAGCCGCGCGAGAACCTGGAGCAGTGGGTAGCGGCGATCGTCGACAAGCTCGGCCCCCAGCTCAAGGGTTTGCCAGACCAAGATGTAGCGGGGGAGAGCCCAGAGGAAGAAGCAGCAGATCCGCGCCTGGGCCTGGCTGAGGACGCGCTCAACCGTGGCGATTTCGACGCTGCCATCGCTACCTATGAGGAGATTCTGGCCGCTGAGCCGGATAATGCGGAGATTAAGCAGGCGCGTGACACCACTGTGCTGCTCAAGCGCTTGGATCCGGCTAACCGTAGCGAGGACCCCATCGCCGCCGCCGATGCCGCCCCAGAGGACGTGGCAAAGCAGCTCGACGCCGCCGACGCGGAGGTCGTCGCCGGTGCCCCTGACCGAGCTTTCGAGCGCCTCATTGAGGCCATGAAGCGCACCGCTGGGGATGAGAAGGAACAGCTCAAGACCCGCCTCTTGGAGCTCTTTGGTCTCTTTGATTCCGGTGACCCGCGCGTACTGGCCGCACGCACGAAGCTGGCCAGCGCGTTGTATTAAAGACGGCGTAGAAATAGTGCCCAGCTTGTGCCGGGCCCGAGAGCGACCTTCCCGGACTGTCGCGGGCTGGACCCTCAGGATGACTCAGTTGAGTCTTCTCCTGAGGGTCTTTTTTGCGTTCAAGCAATGAGGTGACGTATGGCATGTTAAATTGCTTTTTGTGCGATACAGCACAATGGTTGTTTGACTCTTTCTGGAGGACTCTCATGCGCAAGCTCCTCGGCGTTGTTGGCGCCGCCTCTCTTGCTCTTAGCCTTACCGCCTGCGGAAGCGATAGCTCCGATAGTGCCGGCGGATCCAACTATGTTCGCGTGCTCGGTACTGAACCACAGCAGGGGCTCATTCCCGCGATGACGAATGAGAACGGCGGCGGACGCATCGTCGACATGCTGTTTTCCGGATTGGTGTACTACGACGCCGACGGCAACGTGCACAACGAGATGGCGGAGTCCATCGACAAGAAAGGAGAGAAGACCTACAAGGTCACGCTCAAGCCTGACCTGAAGTTCTCTGATGGCTCAGCCGTGACGGCTGATTCTTTCGTCGATACGTGGAACTACGCGGTGGCCAATGAACAACTTAATGAGAGCTTCTTCTCCTCCATCAAGGGCTACGGGGAAGGCGTCAAAGAAATGGAAGGCCTCAAGGTCATCGATGAGCGCACCTTCACCATCGAACTCACCCAACCGGAGAGCGACTTTCCGAGCCGCTTAGGCTACAACGCCTACTTCCCAGTCCCCGCGGCCGCGCTGGAGGACCCACAGGGCTTTGGCGAATCCCCGGTGTCGAACGGCCCCTACAAGATCAAGGAATGGAACCACAACCAGAACCTGATCATCGAGCCGAACCCGGAGTACAAGGGCGACCGCGCAGCGCAGAACGACGGCATCGAATTCGCCTTCTACGCCGATTCCAGCGCGGCCTACATGGACCTGTTGGCGAATAACCTCGACGTGCTCGAAGCGATCCCGTCGTCCGCTTTCGGCAGCTATGAGCAGGACCTGGCCGGCCGTCAGGAGACCAAGCCGGCCGCTACCTATCTGGAGATGTCCATCCACATGGAGACCCCGCACTTTAGTGGGGAAGAAGGCACGCTGCGCCGCAAGGCAATCTCGATGGCTATCAACCGTGAGGAGATCGCGGAGACCATCTTCCATGGCACCCGCACACCGGCCCGCGAGTTCACGTCACCGGTGCTGAACGGATACAACGACAGCCTGCCCGGTTCGGAAAACCTGGACTATAACCCGGAGGAGGCGAAGAAGCTGTGGGCGGAGGCCGATAAGATGTACGGTGCTTTTGAAGGCTCGTTCCCGATCAACTACAACACCGATGGTGATAACAAGGACTGGGCCGATGCCGTGGCTAACAACATCAGCAACACGCTGGGAATCCAGGCCGTGGGCAACCCTTACCCGGACTTCAAGTCCTTCCGCGATGCCTACCGCACCGAGCGGATGGATGGCGCCTACCGCACGGCGTGGTTCGCCGACTATCCCTCGATGGGTAACTTCCTTGGGCCAAACTTCACCACGGGTGTAGCTTCCAATGACTCGAAGTACTCCAACCCGGAGTTCGATGAACTGATTGTGAAGGCCAACGGCGCCGCAAATGAGGAGGAAGCCGCGAAGCTCTACAACCAGGCACAGGAGCTGCTGCTGCGTGACCTTCCTTCAATCCCGCTGTTCTACCCAAACGTGGTCGGCGGCTGGTCCGAGAACGTCCAGGACGTGACGTTCAACTGGAAGTCCCTGCCGGTGTACTACGCGGTGAAGAAGAACTAGGGATCTGGCCCTACAGGCACACCGAAATATGACTAAAGTGCGGAGGCATGACCTCCGTACTTTTCCTTTGCAATACCAACCGCGGTAAGTCTCAGATGGCGGCTGCCTTAGCTAAGAAGCATGCGCCCGATTGGGAAGTTCACTCCGCAGGCGTAAAGACCACTGAACAGCATCGTGCGCAGGGCGTGAACGCCGAGGCGCAGGCCTCTCTTGCAAAGGTCGGCGCCGACATGTCAGGAACGCCAACGTTGCTTGATGCCGGCCTCGCGTCTTCGGTGGATCACGTCATCATCGTCGGTGATGCCGACTATGACGGAGTGGCTGAGCGTTGGGAGATTGAGGACCCGTCCGTGCGTGGTCTAGAGGGAGAGGAGCGAATGGATGCGTTGCGCGATGACATTGATGCTCGCGTAAGAGCTTTCCTCGATACTCACGCACAAGACTGAAAACTGCAACTGCCCGAGTTGCCAAAACTAGCGGCTGGAATTCGATCTCAGCGGTGATCTTTGGCAGGTCGGGCAGTTGTGTTCTTAGAAACTAGCCACGGAAGGCATACCACTGCACCGAGTTGGCCGGCAGGTGCAGCTGTACGTGGTTGCCTTCGGAGCGCACGCGGTGGGCAAGGTCGTTGCCGGCACCCTGGTAGACGGCGTCGTCTGTGTTGATGACTAGCTCCCACTCGCCATCGCGCGGCACCCAGAGGTCATAGTTTGGCACCGAGCTGCCGGAGAAGTTGCACACTGCCAACAAGGCGGAGCCGTCCTTGCCATAGCGGACGTAGCCGAGCATGTTGTTGTTGGCGTCGTCAGCCTTGACCCACTGGAAGCCATCCTGCGTGAAGTCCTGTGTCCACAGGGCCGGCTGTTGCTTGTACACCGCGTTGAGGTCGCGCACCAGGCGCTTAATGCCGTGGTGCCACTCGTTGCCCCAGCCCTCCAAATTGGACCAGTCCACGGAGTGGCCCTCTGCCCATTCGGTGGTCTGGCCAAACTCCTGGCCCATGAACATCAGCTGCTTGCCCGGGTGGGAGAACATGTAGCCGTACAGCGCGCGCAGGCCCGCGGCCTTATTCCAGTCATCGCCCGGCATGCGCTCCCACAAGGAGCCCTTGCCGTGGACCACTTCGTCGTGGCTAAACGGCAGTACGTAGCGCTCCGAGTAGGCGTAGACCATGGAGAAGGTGAGCTCACCGTGGTGGTAGCGGCGGTGAATCGGCTCGTGCTTAAAGTACTCCAGGGTGTCGTTCATCCAGCCCATGTTCCACTTCAGGCTAAAGCCCAGTCCGCCCTCGTGCGTCGGTGCGGTCACGCCGGGCCAGGAGGTGGATTCCTCAGCGATGGTCAGCACGCCCGGGTGGTTACGGTTCAGCGTGGCGTTGGTCTCCTGGAGGAATTGGACTGCCTCCAGGTTCTCGCGCCCGCCGTAGATATTGGGCAGCCATTCCTCGCGGGAGTAGTCCAGGTAGAGCATGGAAGCAACGGCGTCGACACGCAAGCCGTCGACGTGGAACTCCTCGGCCCAGTACAGGGCGTTAGCCACGAGGAAGTTGCGAACCTCGTTGCGGCCGAAGTCGAAGACGTAGGTGCCCCAATCGGCCTGCTCACCGCGGCGCGGGTCCGGGTGCTCGTAGAGTGCCTGCCCGTCGAAGCGGCCCAGCGCCCATTCGTCCTTGGGGAAGTGCGCGGGCACCCAGTCGATGAAGACGCCGATGCCAGCGTTATGCAAGTCGTCGATAAGCGCGCGCAGCTCATCCGGGGAGCCCCAGCGCGCGGAGGGAGCGTAGTAGCCGGAGACCTGGTAACCCCAGGAACCGCCGAAGGGGTGCTCGGCCACGGGCAGCAGCTCCACGTGGGTAAAGCCGTGCTCAACCAGGTAAGGGATGAGTTCTTCGCGCAAGCTGTTGTAGTTGGCGCCTACCTTCCAGGAGCCGACGTGGAGCTCGTAGACGCTCATCGGGACGTCGAAGTCCCCGGTGCGCTTGCTTATCCACTCCTCATCACTCCATTTGAAACTGGAGCGGGCCACTACGGAGGCGGTTTCCGGCGGGGCAATGGTGCGCTTGGCCAGGGGATCCGCCTTATCAATGCGCGGGGAGTTCTTGCCGTGGACCGCAAACTTATAGCGCTCGCCTTCGCCCACACCGGGGATGAAGACCTCCCAAATGCCCGTGGAGCCGAGGCTGCGCATGGGGTACTGGGTAGGGTTCCAGCCGCAGAAGTCACCGACCACGGCCACGCCCTCCGCGTTGGGCGCCCACACAGCAAAGGCCGTGCCCTCGACTACTCCCAGGTCGGTGGTGTAGCTCTTGAGATTTGCGCCCAGTACTTCCCAGAGGCGCTCGTGGCGGCCCTCGCCGATGAGGTGTTGATCCAGGGTGCCCAGGGTGGGCAGGAAGTGATAACCGTCCGCTACCTCGATGGCGGGCTGGCCCGGGTAGGTGATGCGCAGACGGTAGTCTGCTTCTTCGGTAAGCGGGGCCTCCCAGATATCATCCCCAACCGCGCGCATCGCGGTGGTGCCGGAAGCGGTGACGAGCTCGACGGCTTCGGCACCGGGGCGGCGAGTGCGGACGGTTCCGTCGTGCCAGCCATAAAAATCATGGGGCGCGTGGTGGCGGCAGTTGTTAAGGCGTTCGAGGTCTGAGGCCGGGATGTTCATAAAGACCAAATTACCGAACAACACCCGCTCGCGGGGCAGAAAAGAAACCCCGCGCTACCCATGAAGGGGGTACTGGTTCAGCGTGGGGTTTCAGGGGCCTAAGAACCTAGGCGCGGTAGTCGTTCACTCGGCGCCAGGCAATGCGCTCCTGCAGGTCATGGTGGGCTGGCGGGAGGATGAAGATGTGGGCGACGTCACGCAGCGGCTCCAGGCGCACGAAGTTGCGGTCGGACCACTCGTAGGCGGCACCACTGATGGTGTCCTGCACCGTGAAGTGTTCACCCGGGTGGCGGCCCACGGCGGCCAGATCCACAAAGACCGTGGCCTCCTGCGCGTTGCGCGGATCCAGGTTGACCACCACGAGCACTACGTTGCCGGTAGCAGGATCGGCCTTGGAGTAGGCGATGATGGCCTCGTTATCCGTGTTGTGGAAGCGCAGCGTGCGCAGCTGCTGGAGGGCCGGGTTTTCGCGGCGGATGAGGTTGAGCAGCCGGATATAGGATTCCAGGGAGTCACCGGACTTGACAGCGGCCTGGAAGTCGCGCGGGCGCAGCTCGTACTTCTCCGAGTCGAGGTACTCCTCGCTGCCCGGCTTGACGGCCTGGTGCTCGTAGAGCTCGAAGCCCGAGTACACGCCCCACAGCGGGGAGAGAGTCGCAGCCAGCGTAGCGCGAATGGCGAACATGGCGCGCCCACCGGTCTGCAGGGATTCGTGGAGAATATCCGGGGTATTGACAAAGAGGTTGGGGCGGCAGATATCGGCCTGCTCCACGTGCATCTGCGCGAATTCGGTGAGCTCGTGCTTGGAGGTCTGCCACGTGAAGTAGGTATAGGACTGCGTAAATCCTGCCTTGGCCAGGCCGAACAGGCGCGGAGCGCGGGTGAAGGCCTCGGCGAGGAAGATGACCTCCGGGTGAGTCACATGCACCTTGGAAATCAGCCAGTTCCAGAAGTTAGCTGGTTTGGTGTGCGGGTTGTCCACGCGGAACGTATGCACGCCGGCCTCGATCCAGATCATGACGATGCGATAGATTTCCGCGTAGATGGCATCCGGGTCGTTATCGAAGTTCAGCGGGTAGATGTCCTGGTACTTCTTCGGCGGGTTCTCCGCGTAGGCAATGGTGCCATCGGCCAGGACGGTGAAAAATTCCGGGTTGGTCTTAGCCCACGGGTGGTCCGGGGAGGCCTGCAGAGCCAGGTCCAGGGCCACCTCCAGGCCCAAGTCGGCGGCCTTCTTGACCAGCTCCTTGAAGTCCTCCATGGTGCCCAGGTCCGGGTGCGTGGTGGAGTGATCTTGGATGGCCCACGGCGAGCCCACATCATCGGGCTCAGCCACCACCGAATTGTTGCGGCCCTTGCGGTGCACCTTGCCAATGGGGTGGATGGGTGGGAAGTAAACGGTATCGAAACCCATGGCTGCCACTCGCTCGAGTGCCTGTGCCGTGGTCTTAAACGTGCCGTGCACGGGGTTGCCCTCGGCATCCCAACCGCCGGTGGAGCGTGGGAAGAGCTCGTACCAGGAGCTGTAGAGGGCTTCGCGGCGTTCCACGAGGACCTCGTGAATGTCACCCTCCACCAGCAGGTGCCGCAGGGGGTGGTGGTGGAGGACGTCCGCGACCTCGTCGGACAGCGCGGTGCGCACGCGCTTGTCGACGTCCCCCGTTTCATCCTTCAGCTCCTTCGCCGCCTTAAAGAGCAGATCCGCCTTGTCGCTCGGGCATTGGATTGCCGCCTCCTCGAAGAGCTCGGCGCCGTGCAAGAGATCGTTGCTGAGCTCCTGTGCGGATTGACCGGCCTCCATCTTCTTGACCACCGCGTTGCGCCAGGTGGACATCGGATCGGACCAGGCATCGACGCGGAAAAACCAGCGGCCGGCGGTGGCCGGGCTAAACACGCCGTGGACCCGATCCGGGTTCTCCGGATCCACCGTCATGGTCACGGCAGAAGTGGACGGGGAGTCAGTGTTCCACACCGACAGCGTCGCGGCGACGGCATCGTGGCCCTCACGCCACACCAGCGCGGTAACAGGAACGACCTCTCCGACAACGGCCTTCGAGGCTGCATTACCGGAGAGGGAGGGGCGGACATCGTCGATACCAAGGCGTTGAGTCATGCCCATAGAATAATGCAGCTGTGGCAGTTTCACCGGGGAAGGCTGTGTCAGTTTCACCGGGGGCGGAAGGTTTCGGCCACAATGGTGCGTGTGAACACTCCAGAGCAACAAAGCCAGCAAAACCCTGAACTTATGGACACCGACGAAGATTGGTTGATTGACTTCCGCGGCGTCGAACTGCGACGGGGTGGGCGCACGCTGGTGGGGCCCATCGACTGGCAGGTGGAGCTCGACGAACGCTGGGTCATCATCGGCCCCAACGGTGCGGGCAAGACCTCGCTGGTGCGGATGGCCGCCGCCGAAGAGTTTCCCTCCGCCGGCGTGGCATACCTGATGGGAGAGCGCCTAGGTAAGACGGATATGCGCGATCTGCGCGCCGCCATCGGCATTTCCTCCGCCGCCGTCCAACACCGAATCCCGGACAATGAGCGCGTCGATGACCTCGTGGTCTCCGCCGGCTATGCCGTGCTCGGCCGCTGGCGTGAGGACTACCAAGACATGGATTTCTCCCGCGCCGATGACATCCTGGATCAGGTCGGCGCATCCCACTTGGCCAAGCGCACCTGGGGCACCCTCTCCGAAGGTGAGAAGAAGCGCGTCATCCTCGCCCGCGCGCTCATGGCCAACCCGGAGCTGCTCATCCTGGATGAGCCCTCCGCCGGCATGGACTTGGGTGGACGCGAGGACCTGGTGGGCTACCTCGGGGACCTAGCGCTCGATGCGGATGCCCCGGCGATTGTCATGATCACCCACCACGTGGAGGAAATACCTTACGGGTTTACGCATGCGATGCTCCTGGATGAGGGTAAGGTCGTGGCCAAAGGACTCATTAATTCTGTCCTGACGTCGGAAAACCTCTCCAAGGCCTTCCACCAGCCCATCCAGGTGGATCGCATTGGGGAGCGGTACTTCGCCCGGCGCACCCGCTAATCTCTAGTTCACCCCAAGAATTCTGCTCCTTCGCGGGCACGGAAAGTTGCATGAGCCAGTCCATCCACGACAGCCTTGACGCCATCGACCCTGGCGAAACCACCGGCTTCAATGGGGCACGCTTGGCCGCTACCGTCCTCCTGTTGCGCGATACCGCAGAGGGTCTGCGCGTGTGGATCCAGGAACGCGTGCGCACCATGCGCAATTACCCCGGCCACGTCGTGTTTCCCGGCGGCGGGGTAGACCCGCGTGACTTCCCACCCCGCACCTGGGACTCCGGCGAACTGTGGGCAGGCCGCTCAGTGGTGTCCATGGCACGCCGCATGGGTGTCACCAAGTACAAGGCCCACGCCCTTGTCTTCGCCGCGGCCCGGGAACTTTTCGAAGAGGCCGGCACGCTGCTGGCCATCCGCGAAGACGGCCTAGTCTCCGATGCCTCGCGCTATCACCGCGAGCGCGAGCTACTGGAATCCCACGAGATTTCTTTTACCGAATTCCTGGAACACAACGGCATGCGTGTCGACGCCGACATGTTCCTTCCCTGGTCCCGCTGGGCAGGTGAGGACAATGACCACTGGTTCGACACCTTCTTCTTCATCGGTGTGCTTCCCGAGGGCCAAGAACCGGATGGCGAAACAGGGGAGGCCGATGACGCCGGTTGGTTCGATCCACAACTGGTTCTCGACGGCTGGCGCGCCGGGCTGGTACGCCTAGCCATCCCCACCTGGGCGCAGCTCAAGCGCCTCACGTCCTATTCCAGCGTCAAGGAAGTCTTGGACGATGCCTCCTTCTCCGATCTGCGCCCCATCATCGGGGATCCCCGGGACGATGAACGCTACCGCGAGTACTTCACCACATTCCCCGTCAACCGCATCTAGAAAAGCACACCATGAGCTACACCCTGGACGAAGTCGCCTTCCTGCGCGAGAATGCAGCCGCCATCGACGCCGCCGCGGCGGACCTGGAGGGAACAAAGAAGGCGCACCTGAGGGACGTCGCCAAGCTGCAGGCCCAGTTCGGTGATTATGGGCGCGCCGTAGCCGAGCTCATTCAAGCCCGCAGCTCCGGAAAGCTGCCGCAGGATTGGCTCATGGACCACGACTCTGCACAACAGGCCACTCCACCCGCGGTGGCGGCTTACCGCGCGCAATTCCTCCAGGAGCGCAACGTGGACCTCGTCCACGACCTCACGTGTTCCATCGGCACCGAGGGGCAGGCTTATCGCCCCGGCGCTTATGTGGGCAGCGACCTCGACGCCTCACGCGTGGCCATGGCGCGGCACAATATTGAGCACCCCGTCTTTCGCGCAGATGCGCTGACAACAACGACGACCGCCCAGGTTTGCATCGCCGATCCCGCCCGGCGCCAAGGCGGCAACCGCATTACCCGGCTTGACCAACTGCTACCACCACCGGCAGATCTCCTGGACACCCACGGTGAGATGGCCATCAAATGCGCGCCGGGAATCGACCACTCCGAATGGGAAGGTCTGGCCTGCGTGGCTAGCCTCGATGGCGGGGTGAAGGAAACGTGTCTGTATACCCCGGGGCTGGGAACGGGGAAGAGGGCGGTGGTCCTCAACACCACGCCCGAAGGAATATACACGGACGTCATTGATGACGGCGTTGCAGAGCACGAGCTACCTGAGGTCGGCCCCATCGGCCGCTTTCTCATCGACCCCGACGGCGCCATCGTGCGCGCCGGGCTGGTGCGCCACTACGCCGCGCGGGAAGGCCTGCACCAACTGGACCCGCGCATTGCCTACCTCACCGGTGACCGCCTGCCTAACGGCACGTCCGGATTTGAATTCATCGAGATGGTCCCCATGAAGAAGCTCAAGGCGGCCATGGTTGCCCACGATGTTGGCTCGCTGGAAATCCTGGTACGCGGGCAAGATGTCAACCCGGATCAGTTGCGCAAGAAGCTCAAGCTGAAGGGTTCAACGGCCAAGACCCTCGTGGTCACGCGCATCGGGGCGAAGGGAGTCGCGGTGTTGTGTGGACCGCGAGTAGTATCGTCCGAAGGTAATTACGCACCCTAATAGTTTCAAAATTTACGGAAGGGGAAGTGCCCACATGCCAGTCATTGTGGCTCTGGTCAAGCACGTACCGGATACGTGGTCAACCAAGACCCTCGAGGCGGACCACACCTTGGACCGCACCTCGGTGGATAACGTCATCGATGAGGTCAACGAGTACTCCGTCGAACAAGCCCTGCGCCTGCGCGACGATAACGCTGATGCCGGCTACGAGGTCGTGGCGCTTACTATGGGCCCGGCGGCAGCCGACGAGGCCCTGCGCAAGGCCCTGGCCATGGGCGCGGACCACGCCGTGCACGTGACGGATGACGCCCTCGCTGGCGCCGACGCACTGGCCACCGCCTGGGTTCTTAACGCCGCGATCAACAAGGTGGCTGAGAAATTCGGTGAGGTCCAGGTCATCACCTTGGGCAATAATTCCTCGGACGCCTCCACCGGGCTTATCGCAGGGCTCTTGGCCGAGTACCGCCAGCTGCCCGCGCTCACGGAGCTCAAGGCAGCCTCCCTGACCGGTGCCACCGCCACCGGCACCCGCGAGGACGCCCACGGCCACTGGGAACTTGAGGCCAACCTGCCGGCCATTCTGTCCTTTACGGATAAGGCCGACAAGCCGCGCTTCCCCAACTTCAAGGGCCTGATGGCCGCCAAGAAGGCTGAGGTCACCACGCTCGCCGTGGCGGACCTGGGCATCGACGGCGTGCCGTCCACGACCACGGTGACCGCCTCCGCGCAGCGCCCAGCCCGCACCGCCGGTGAGGTCATCACCGATCCTGATCCGGCCGTGGCTGCCGCCAAGGTCGCGGACTTCCTGGCCGCCAAGAATCTCATCGAGGGTTAAGGAGAAAAGATATGTCTCACGTTTATGTCTTGGTTGAGCACGAAGCAGAGCAGCTCAGCCCCGTTACCGGCGAGCTGATTACCGCCGCCCGCGCACTCGGTACCGTCTCCGCCGTCGTCGTGGCCAAGGATGCCGCCACCGCCGCCTCCTTCGATGCCGAGTTGGGCAACCTCGGTGCAGCCCAGGTAGTTCAGGCCACCGCCGCGGACTATGAGCAGCGCATCGTCACCCCGGAAGTTGACGCCCTCCACGCCCTGGCCGCCAATAACCCGGCGCCCATCGTGCTGGCTGCCACCCCGACTAACAACGAGATCGCCGGCCGCCTCGCCGCCCGCCTGGGCTCGGGCGCCCTGGTCAACGTCGACGGCATCAACGCTGATGGCTCCGCACACCACACCATCTTCGGCGGCTCCTACGAGACCTCCTCCACGGCCACCGGCTCTGTGGTCTACACTCTGCGCCCGGGAACCGTCACCGCGGAACCGCAGCCGGTCACCGCAGCTCCTGCTCCTTTTGAGCTGCCGGCTGCCACGGCTAAGGACGTCACCGTCACCTCCTTCACCCCGGCGGAGAAGACCGCCCGTCCGGAGCTAACCTCCGCGAAGGTCGTTGTGGCCGGTGGCCGCGGTGTGGGCGACAAGTTCGCCGACGTGGTGGAGCCGCTTGCCGACGTCCTCGGTGCCGCCGTCGGCGCCACCCGCGACGCTGTGGACGAAGGTTTCTACGACCCTGCTTTCCAGATTGGCCAGACCGGCGTGACCGTCTCCCCGAAGCTCTACATCGGCCTGGGTATTTCCGGTGCAATCCAGCACACCTCCGGTATGCAGACCTCGGAGACCATCGTTGTGGTCAACCAGGATCAGGACGAGCCCTTCTTCCAGATCGCCGACCTCGGCGTGGTGGGCGACCTCCACGAGATCGCTCCGGCGCTGGTCACCGAGCTTGAGTCCCGCAAGGGGGCCGGCAACTAATGCCTCGCTACCTCGATTACGCAGCTACCCAACCCATGCGCCAGTGCGCCATCGACGCCTGGGTCGACGCCGCCGGGTCCCTCAACCCCGGCTCTGCCTATGGCTCTGGGCGCAAGGCACGCTCCGTGTTGGATGACGCCCGCGAGACCGTCGCCGAGCTGCTCGGCTGCGAACCCATCGAGGTAGTCTTTACCTCCTCCGGCACGGAGGCGGATAACATTGCAATCCAGGGCCTTTTCCGTGCGGGGTCGGATACGACACCGCACATCATCTCGACCCCCATCGAGCACCCCGCCGTCCTCGAGACCGTAGAGAAGCTGCGCGCTGAGCACGGCGCCACCGTGGACCTGCTTCCGGTTGATTCCACCGGCCACGTCAATGACCTCGCTGCCCTGGATACCCCGGCCGCTGTGGCCACCTGCATGTGGGCCAACAACGAGACCGGCGCCATCCAGCCGGTCGCCGACATTGTTCAGCGCGCCGCCGCGCAGAACACCCCTGTGCATATCGACGCCGTGCAGGTCACCGGCAAGCTGCCCATCAATTTCCATGAGCTGGGTGCCACCACACTGGCGGCCAGCGCTCACAAGTTCGGCGGGCCCCGCGGCATCGGCCTGCTGCTCGCGCGCCGCACCCCGGCGCCTCAACCCATTGCCTTCGGCGGCGGCCAGGAGCGCGGCATCCGCCCCGGCACCGTGGACGTGGCCAGCGCGAGCGCACTCGCCGCGGCCCTGCGTGAATCTGTCGCGGACATGGAGCAGGAGACCGCTCACCTGAGCGCACTCCGCGACAAGCTCAAGGCCGGCATTGAGGACAGTATCGACAACGTCATCATCAACTCCGTCGAGCCCACCTTGGCCTCCCACCTCCACGTGTCCTTCCCGGGCACGGATGGTGACAGCCTCATCATGCTTCTCGACGCCTCCGGCATCGAAGCCTCCGCCGGCTCCGCCTGCCACGCGGGCGTTAACCGCATGTCCCACGTGCTCGAAGCCATGGGCATCGATGAGGAACACGGACGCGGCTCCCTGCGCTTTAGCCTGGGACGCCTCACCACCGACGAGGACATTGACGTGGTTCTGGCGGAGCTTCCGGAGATCATTCGTCGCGCTCGTTCGGTTTAGCGCAAGTATTCAATCAAGATCACAGCTATTCGGGCATATTCACAGGGAGACTACAGCGCTTTCGCCACGGCGTGGGTCTATGTTTAATCCGTGAATAACTTCATCCAGTCTGTGCTAGGCCTACCGCTGACGGACCCCGTGAACGGTGGGATCTACATTGCTATCTTGGTCATCAGTGCGCTGCTCATTGCGTGGCGCCTGCGCAAACGCGATGTCGTGTCCTTCCTTCTCGCCGCAGTCATTGCCACCGTAGCATTCTTCGTGCTCAAGCACTGGGACGTCCCGTTCTACCTCTTTGTTGCCGGGCTTGTCCCCATTGCAGCGCTCATCTCCCTCATTCACCATGCGGGCCGACGAGTCCTCATGGCCGTGATTGCGGCATTCTCGGCACTTGCGGTAGCCGGTCTGGCCAATATGGAGTACCAGTCCTATCCGGACATCGCCTCGCTCGATCCCACGCCGGTGGCCCAAGAGATGGACTACAGCCAATTCAAGGCCATGAAATCCTCGGATTCCGCTGCGATTGTGCACGTGGATCTTCCGGGTGCCATCTCAGGGTTCAGCGCGCGCCAGGCCATTGCCTACATCCCGCCGGCCTATTGGAGCAAAAAGGATATAAACCTTCCCGTTCTAGTCCTGCTCCACGGCAACCCGGGTGGTCCGGAGCAGTGGTTCGGCTCCGGCGAGGCGGCCGAAACCGCCGATGCCTTCCAACGCGCCAATGGGGGACTAAGCCCCATCGTCGTGGCGGTCGATGCCACCGGCAGTGAGACCGCCAACCCCATCTGCGCGGACACCTCCGTGGCCAAGGTCATGACCTACCTAACGACCGACGTGCCGACAGGAATCAAGACCGCTTTCCGTGTCGACGAGAATCAACAACATTGGACCGTCGCTGGTTTGTCATACGGAGGGACGTGTTCACTACAGATCCTCACCAATCATCCCGAAGCCTATGGCCAGGCAGTGGACATCTCCGGCGAGGCCGAACCCACTATTGGAAACCACGCCGCCACCGTGTCCAAGTTCTATGGTGGCGATGAAGCCGCCTACCAAGCCGCTAATCCTGCACACCTGCTGGCGACGAAAAAGTACCCCGATCACCAGGCCATCTTCATCGCCGGTAACCGGGATACTGCTGCGGTGAAAGCGCTCGGCCAACTGAACGACGCCGCACGAGGCGCCGGCATGGCCACCTACTACACTTCCCGCCCGGGCGGCCATTCCTTCGAGGTGTGGCGTCCCGCCCTGCGCGAAGTATTTGCCTGGGTTGCCCGCCGGGGCGGGCTGGCAGACCTCACCGATTCTTTCGATGGAGTACAAGATGCAGATCTTCAGCGCTAACAACCTCCGACACCTCGCGCGGCGCATTCCGGTGACGTGGGTGTTGATCCTTCTGATGTGGGTATTGATCATCGTGACCTACGCGGTTCCAGGGCTGGCGGGCATTACGCAAACGATCGGCCTGACCGGCCGTACTTTCGGCGCAGTTGTGGCACTCACCCTCATGGCCCTAGCTTTCGTTCTTCCTTCGGAATACCGGTTGGGCTCCGTGCGGACACTTGCCGTTGGTATTGCCGCGCAGCTTATCTCCGTTCCCGTGGCCTATGTGGCCGCCCACGGGATCGAAGAAATCGGCCTCAACCGCTGGGGTGATGATCTTCTGAGCTCCACTGATTTATCACCCATCGGTTTCATAGTGGGCACAGCCGGCTTCGCTTCTGCGTGGATGCCGCGCCTCTGGCAGCGCCGCGTACGCCTCAGCATCCTCGCCCTGACGCTCACCATGGCCCTGTATGGCGGTACTTTGAGCGATGTCCTCGGCGTGAGCGCCTCGGTGCTGTCCATCGCGGCCGGTATCGCATGGAGTGTCTTTGTGCCCCGCACGAGCGCGGAGCGCCCAGCCGCTTTCCATCGTGCCTCGGTGCCGGAGCGCCGAGTTCTCACCGCGCTCATCGTGGGAGTGGTAGCCATCGGCCCAGCCTTCGTGGCGCTCGACCCACTGGCGGAAGGGCCCTTCAGCCCAGTCACCCGGCTGATGTGGTCCTTCAACTCTGCTGCTTATCACGCCACTGAGATCTGCCAGGCTGACCCCACAAGCCAGGCCTGCCAAGCTGCCCTTGATTTCGCCCGCGTCCACGGCGTGGGTCCGGCCATCGCCAGCGTCATGCCGCTCATCATCCAACTCGTACTGTGCTTCGGCCTCATCCGCGGACGCCGTCTTGCGTGGTTGCTATCCGTCCTTACCCAGGTACTCGTCATCGCTGTGCTTCTAGCTCAGCTGTGGGACTTTAGCCAAGAAGGCCTTGTGCTCTACGGCGTGAATCTCGCCGCTGTGGTCCTGCCCTGGGCCACCTGCTTCGTCGTGCTCATCTGGAACCGCCGCGTGTTCCACATCCACGAAAGTGTGCGCGCGCTGGGCCGAGCCGCAGGAAAGATCGCAGCTGCCTTTGTCATCACGGCCGCTCTTTGGGGCGTTGGCGCACTACTTTTCAAGGACGGCTTCGTCGAGACAGCCACTGCCGGATCGATCCTGGCCGAACTCCCTCTGCGCTATGTCCCGCCAGTCGTGGCTACGCTACTTCCGCTCAAGCTCGCGCCGACCACCTGGTTGACGTGGGCTTTCTACGAGTGGGTCGGCACTCTGTTCTGGATGTACACCTCCTGGGTGGTCTATCGCATGTTCGCTACTCCTGCGAACCCCGAGGCCGCTGAGGTTCGTGACCACGCTCGCGCCATCCTGGAGCAGGGCAGTGGTGACCACCTCTCCGCTATGACCCTGTGGAAGGGGAACCGCTACTTCTTTAACGACAGCAACTACGTGGCCTACCGCGTCCACAACGGCATTGCACTCAGCCTCGGCGAGCCGGCGGGCAATGACCCGCAGGCCACCGCAGCGGCCTTCGAAGAATTCGCCCGCGAACAAGGCTGGCGTCCAGCCTGGTATTCGGTACGGGAAAGCTTTACCCGTCCTGACTTCCGCCGCCTCGAAGTAGCTGAGGAAGCCGTCCTGGACACCTCCAACACCGAGTTCAAAGGCAAGAAATTCCAGAACATCCGCACGGCCCGTAACAAGGCCAGCAAGGAGGGCGTGACCACGTTGTGGACGGAGTGGAAGGACCTCGATCTTGCCACCCGCAACAAGATTGCGGAGCTCTCCGAAGAATGGGTCTCCGACAAGGCACTCCCAGAGATGGGTTTTACCCTGGGCGGTGTCAATGAGTTGCGGGAGGAAGGCACCAAGCTCCTGCTCGCGCTGGGGGAGGACGGCACTCTGCATGGCGTGACATCTTGGCTCCCTGTTCGTGAGAACGGAAGCGTGGTGGGCTACACCCTCGACGTCATGCGCCGCGCCGACCACGGCTTCAAGGGGGCAATCGAGCTACTCATCTCTGAGGCTATGATCATCGCCGCCGGCGAAGGCTGCGCCTGGATTTCGCTCTCCGGCGCGCCCCTGTCAGGTACACCAGAGGAACCCGGGCTTCTCGACGCCCTCCTCACCCGCCTCGGCGAAGAAATGGAACCCCTCTACGGCTTCCGCAGCTTGGCTGCCTCCAAACGCAAGTTCCAGCCGGAAGAGCACAAGTGGTACCTGGCCTACAACGATGAGCTGGCACTGCCCGCCATTGGACTCGCCGTCGTTCACGCCTATGTGCCCGACATGCGCGCAGCCGACGCCGCCCGAGCTGTGAAGACCTGGCTGGCTGAGCGTAAACAAGCCAAAGCGGAGCAAAGCGCAACGGAACCCAGCAAAGCAGATCCACGCTAAGACCAGTGTGTTGACAGAACCTCGTGCACACCTTCGGGCACAATGTTCTCATGTCGAAGTTCTCTGAGGTCCTAGACCAGCTGCGTGAAAACCAACCAAAGGCAAAATATGGCATTGCCTTTGAGAAGCTGATGGTCAACTATTTCAAGACTGACCCGACCTTGAAGAGCCAGTTCGATGCGGTCTGCCGCTGGACAGATTGGCGCTACAACGGCGGCAAGGCAGATACCGGCATTGACCTGGTGGCCCGCCGTATCGATGACGGCACATGGACCGCCATCCAATGCAAGTTCTATGACTCCAAGGCGCGTATCCAGAAGTCCCACCTGGATTCCTTCTTCGAAGCCTCCGGTCATTCCTTCGAAACGGAAGAAGGCCGCCAGCACTTCGGCAGCCGCCTGATTATTTCCACCACGGACCACTGGTCCTCCCATGCGGAGGACGCCCTGTCCAACCAGATCATTCCAACCAGCCGCATTGGCATCTCCGCCATCGCGGAATCACCCATCAACTGGGACGTGGCCTTCCCTGGCTCGGAAGTGCGCGATAAAACCATCCAGATCAACCTCTCCCAGCGCGAGACCTTTGAACCCCGCCCACACCAGCAGGCGGCCATCGACAAAGCCATCGAAGGATTCAAGACCCATGACCGCGGCAAGCTCATCATGGCCTGCGGCACCGGAAAAACCTTCACCGCCCTGCGCCTGGCGGAACGCGTCGCTGAGGACAACGGCGGCAAGGCCCGGATTCTCTTCCTCGTGCCGTCCATCTCCTTGCTCTCCCAAACCTTGAAGGAGTGGACCGCCCAGGGCCGCCTCGACATGCGCGCCTTCGCGGTGTGCTCCGACAGCAAGGTCTCCAAGAAGGCCGAGGACATCGCCGTCTATGACCTTGAGGTCCCAGTTTCCACCGAAGGCAAGGACATCACCACGCGCTTTGAATCCGGCAAGCGCGCCAAGGGCCTCAATATCGTCTTCTCCACCTACCAGTCCATCCAGGCAGTACAAGATGCCCAGCAGGTAGGCCTCGATGATTTCGACCTCGTCATCTGCGATGAAGCCCACCGCACCACCGGCATCACCTTGGCCGGTGAGGACGCCAGCAACTTTGTCCGCGTCCACGATGCCGACTACATCAAGGCAGCCAAGCGCCTCTACATGACAGCCACCCCGCGCCTTTATGACGAAGCCGTCAAGGGCAAGGCCGAAGAGCACTCCGCGGAGCTGGCCTCTATGGATGATGAAGCCATCTACGGACCAGAGTTCTTCCGCCTCGGCTTTGGCGAAGCCGTGGACAAGGGGCTGCTTACTGACTACAAGGTGCTTGTCATGACCGTGGATGAATCCGTGGCCGCCCAAGCCATGGCCCACAGTGAGAACAACCAGGTCAACCTTTCACTCGCCTCCGCCATGATTGGTGCCTGGAACGGCTTGGCCAAGCGCTCCGGTGAATTGCAGGGCAAGAAGGGCGGCTTTGAGGAAGACGCCCAGCCCATGCAGCGCGCCGTGGCCTTTGCCAAGGACATCAAGACCTCCCAGCTCATTGCGGAGACCTACCCCTCACTCATCGGCACCCACCAAGAACTGCTCAAAGAAAAGGCAGTGCTTAACGACGTCTCCCTCACCAACGTCGATCTCCACGTCGCCGCCCAGCACGTCGACGGCGGCATGAATGCCATGGAGCGCGGCACCAAGCTTTCGTGGCTGGAGGCTCCTTCAGGGGGGGGGGCAACAGTCGCGCATGCTCACCAATGCGCGCTGTCTTTCTGAGGGTGTAGACGTCCCGGCGCTGGACGCCGTTATCTTCTTCAACCCCCGCAACTCCATGGTGGACGTGGTCCAGTCCGTTGGCCGCGTCATGCGCAAGTCGGAGGGCAAGGACTACGGCTACATCATTCTGCCCGTGGCCGTGGCCAGCAATGTCTCTCCAGCAGAAGCTCTCAACGACAACCAGCGCTTCAAAGTGGTCTGGCAGATCCTCAACGCTCTGCGCGCCCACGATGACCGCTTCAACGCGAAGATTAACTCCATCGCGCTCAACGACAGTAAAGACCCAGATCTTCCTATCATTCCAATCCCGGTCAATCCGATTCCCGATGATCCGAACGCCAGCAAAGATGCAGAAGAAGATCCGCGGGAGAAGCTCAAGGCGAGCGATGTTGAGCGCTCTTCGGATAGCTCTTCCGCGTGGGAGGACCCATCTGCCGTTACTCGACAGATCGCTCTGTTCTCTCTGGAGCAGTGGCAGGAAGCTATCTACACCAAGCTGGTGGATAAGGTCGGCAGCCGTACCTACTGGGAAGACTGGGCAGATGACGTTGCCACGATTGCGGAGAACCAAATCACCCGCATTAAGGCGCTTCTCGATGGCGCCGATGTAGACCTACGCACAGAATTCGACACCTTCGTCGAAGGCCTGCGCAACAACCTCAACGATGGCATCAGCGAAGAAGACGCTATCTCGATGCTCTCGCAGCACCTCATTACGGCACCGGTCTTCAACGCGCTCTTTGAGAACCATGACTTCATCACCCACAACCCCGTGGCCCAGGTCATGGAGAAGATGGTCAAGGCTTTGTCCAAGGCAAACCTCGATACCGAAACCGAGTCCCTGGAGAAGTTCTATGAGTCCGTTCGCGTCCGTGCCTCTGAGGTGAACTCTGCCTCCGGTAAGCAGCAGGTCATCAAGGAGCTTTACGAGCGTTTCTTCCGCAAGGCCTTCAAGAAGCAATCTGAGGCCCTCGGCATTGTCTACACCCCAGTCGAAATCGTCGACTTCATCCTGCGTGCCGCCGATGACGTGTCCAAGAAGCACTTTGGCAAGGGATTGACCGATGAGGGCGTGTGCATCCTCGACCCCTTCGCTGGCACCTCGACCTTAACGGTCCGCCTGCTGCAGTCCGGCCTCATTAAGCCGGAGGACCTCGCCCGCAAGTACGCCAACGAGCTCTTCGCCACCGAGATCATGCTGCTGGCCTACTACGTTTCAGCGGTGAATATTGAGACCACCTACAACGCCCTGCGCGAAGAGGCAGCCCTGCGCAATGGCGAACCCGCACCCGAGTACGTGCCCTTCACCAACATAGCCCTGGCCGATACATTCCAGATCCACGAGGAAGGTGACATCCCAGACCTCAATATCTTCCGCGAGAACAATGAGACCATCGAGCGCCAGAAGCAAGCGCCCATCAACGTTGTGATTGGTAACCCGCCGTATTCGGCAGGGCAGAAGTCCGCGAACGACCTCAATGCAAACCTGAAGTACCCGAGCCTAGATAAGCGCATTGCGGAAACGTACGCCGCAAAGTCCACCGCGACCAATAAGAACTCGCTGTACGACTCCTACCTAAGAGCTTTCCGCTGGGCCACTGACCGCATTGGCGACCAGGGCGTCGTTGCGTTCGTCTCTAACGGCGGATGGATCGACGGCAACACCGGCGACGGAGTGCGCCTGTCGATGGCGGAAGACTTCACCGACCTCTATGTGTTCAACCTTCGTGGCAATATGCGTAACTCCAATTGGCGAGCAGAGGGAGGTCAGATCTTTGGGGCCGGTTCACAGACGACGATCGCAATCTTTATCGGAGTAAAGGACCCGAACAAGACGCGCTTTGATTTGCACTATGTACAGACCCCCGATTGTGCTACCCGTGATGAGAAACTTGAGATCGTTGAAAACTCAACCGTGGAACGCATGGAATGGCAACAAATTTCGCCGAACAGGGAAGGCGACTGGCTTAATCAGCGGTCGGAAGAGTTCGAGAAATGGCCAGTTGTTGGCGAAAAGAATGGTGCCGCGGTAAAGGTTTTCGAAGTATATTCTCGCGGCCTGTCAACTGCTCGTGACGCTTGGGCCTATGCGCAGACCGACGGCCAATTGCTCTCTAAGCTGGGGATCTTGACTGGTACATACACTGAAGCAACAACTTCGCTTCAAAAATGGTTAGTTGACCAAGGGATCACTAAACCCAAGGAACAGGATGTAACGGCTTTCCTGCGAGTGCATCCACAATACGCAGATATAACAAAGGTGTCTTGGAATCGCACGCTAAAAAATTTAGCTGCTAAAGGCGCTGAGATTCTCGTTCAGCCTGATCGTATTTACGGTTCGCTCTACCGCCCGTTTATGAAACAGCGAGGGTATTTTGAGCAGTCGCTGAACGACATGACGTACCAGCTCCCGTCGATGTTCCCGACCCCAGTGCACCGAAACATCGGGTTCTATCAAGTTGGAAATGGTTCAGCTGTTCCTTTCTCTGTGATCGCAACGAACTTGCTGCCTGATCTACATGTGACTGGTGCAGGGTCGGGCGGCCAATTCTTCCCCCGCTTCACCTGGGCCGCCGTCGAAGCCGACGACGGTGGGCTGTTCGGTGAGGGGACCGCGGTCAAGCAGGGAGAAGCCAGCATCTACGGTTCGATTGGTGAAGTCGTCGACGGCTACGTGCGCGTGGACAACATCACTGATGAGATAAAGGCTCTCTACCGTGATGCGTTGGGTGCGGACATCACGGGCGATGACATCTTCCACTTTGTCTACGGCAAGCTGCATGACCCTGTCTATCGCACGAAGTACGCGGCTGACTTGAAGAAGATGCTCCCGCATATTGAGACGCCGAGCTTGCGTGCGGAGTTCGACACGTTCGCGGCTGCTGGCCAAGAGCTGATGGACCTTCACGTCGACTATGAGACCGTGGAGCCGTGGACACTGGACATTCAAGTCAAGGGCGATGAGACCGACCGTGAGACGTGGCGCGTGCTCAAGATGAAGTGGGCCAAGCGCAAGGATCCGGAGACGGGAAAGAACGGCAATGACGTGACGAAGCTGATCTACAACAAGCGCGTGACCATCGCCGGTATCCCGGAAGAAGCGGATGAGTACATGCTGGGCTCGCGCTCGGCAGTCGCGTGGCTGATTGACCGATACCAGGTCAAGAAAGACAAGGCTTCGGGCATCGTCAATGACCCGAACGATTGGGCCGACGAGGTAGGCAATCCGCGCTACATCGTGGACCTGATCGGGAAAGTCGTGCGCGTGGCCATGGAGACGGTACGGATTGTGGATGGATTGAATTCCAAGTAGTCGGGAGCCAAATTTGTCCGCCAGATGTATGGTAATAAGGAGTCAAGTGGTGTTTGTAAAGCGAGTAGGCTCTTTGCCTATGCCACACTGATGGGGGGACGCACACGAGACTTCTCGTGTATCTGTTGGTGCACGCACAGTCTGGTGGATAATAGAAAGTGAAGGGTAGAAACATGCACCAGGACAAGGGCGAAAGGAGCTGGATATGGCGCGCGTCAACGATGTAGCTCGTTACATTCTGGAAAACGTTGATTCTGGTGTAAGCACTATGAAGCTCCAGAAGCTCGTTTACTACGCCCAAGCATGGAGTCTCGTGTGGGATGAAAAGCCCTTGTTCAATTCCCGCATAGAGGCATGGGCTAACGGTCCTGTTTGCCGTGACCTTTATAAGTGCCACCGCGGAGAATTCACCGCGAGCACTGACATGTTTCCCGGTGACTCTACTCAGTTAAATGCAGATGAGAAAGACACCATTGATGCAGTCTTAGCTGCTTATGGTCACTTGAACGGTCAGCAGCTGAGCGATTTGTCTCATAATGAACGTCCGTGGCGCGAGGCGCGCGTGGGCGTTGCAGATGGCGCTCCCTCCACGAACGAAGTCAGCCTAGAGGTCATGCAAGACTTTTACAGTGCCATGCAATCTGCGGCTAGCGCATAACGATGGGAAGCGGAAAGCGTAAGAAAAAGAAGCTTGCGCGCCAAAGGAATAACGCTGGTGGAAAATACGTGCCGCCTCTGGTTGCCACGGCTGATGATAAAAAGGTTCCGGTGAGCGCAACACTAGATGCCTCATATAAGAACGAATTAGTTCGTTGGACGGCTAGGGAGATAGACGAAGTTCCCGGTGCTGGTGACGGGCGCCGGTGGGATTTGAGTGCCAACGAGACAGTGGAACTACTAAAGTTCCTTGATGATCTAACTAAGAAGACTTGGGCGGAGTGTGAAAACGAAGGATCCAAGGGGCACCGACGCAACCATGATCACGCAATAAACGAATTGAGTAAAGCTGCGCAGAATCGACTACGACAGCTGGACCAAAATGAAGAACGAGTCTTCCGTTTTAGATTGAGTGGTGCCTGCCGGTTGTGGGGGTTCCGCTCAGGAAGCCTGTTTCGTGTGCTTTGGTACGACCCGGAGCACAAGGTTTATCCGGTCAAAAAGCGACACACATAACTGGAGCGGCTCCAGTCTTCCGATTGCTGACAACTTTGTTGAAGCTCTTAGTCCTGATGACCGGACCTTTCGTAGGGGCGTCGCCAAGCATTGCCCGTTCCTTCGCTGCACCGGTTTATCGGGACGGCGTTGGTGGCGGTGTTAAAACTGTGGCAAACGAGTTTAGAGTTTTGCGTGTTGCATCTGTTACTCATGTTGTTAAAGCGGTAGTGTGGCGCGCATGAGCCATGCACGTCGCCTTGTTACCGCCGCCGTTACCGCAGTAGCGGCCGTGGCACTGTCCGTATCCACCGCCGTTGCCATCCCGTCCTACGCGCCTTCCGGTGTGGACGTCTCCGGCAATAACCACGCGTCCCTTCGCGGAATCGATTGGGACGCTGTGAAGTCTGATGGCCAGTCCTATGCCTTTGTGAAGGCCACTGAAGGCGTTGGGTTTGTTAACAACCACTTCGTACGCGATGCCAATGCCGCCGCAGCGGCTGGTCTGAAGGTCGGCGCTTACCACTACGCGCGCCCGGCTGGTGATGCCAAGCAGCAGGCAGCGAGCTTCGCCTCCCAGATTGCGCTGGTGCCGACGCAAACCTTGCCGCCGGTGCTGGACATTGAGGTCGATGAGGGCCTGAGCGCAGCTCAGCTGGAGGAGTGGATCGACACCTTCATGACTGAGGTGAAAACCCTAACCGGCCGCACGCCGATGCTGTACACCTACAAGTACTTCTGGATGGGCCAGATGGGCAATTCCACACGCTTCTCCGAGTACCCGCTGTGGCTGGCCGCCTACCAGGACACCGCGCCGGACCCAGTCGGAGGCTGGGACAAGTTGGCCTTCTGGCAGCGCTCCGGCAGCGGCCGCGTTGCCGGTATCGAAACCGATGTTGACATGAACCTCTTTAACGGTACTGAGGCACAGCTGCAGTCCTTCTCCGGTGGCAATTACATCGACTTCGGCGGCATCTTGGATGACATGGTCATCCCGGGTATTGACCTAGGCGACGACGCCGGCGTGCTGATCGCTGGAATCCTGGCTCTGGCAGCGGGTGCTGTGGCCGTGCCGGCCGTCGCCGATGCCGCCAAGAACGCGGGGCTCGATGTCGATGCGACCGGTCTTATCAAGCAAGCGGAAAAGCTGCTTAACGACGGCGTTATTAGCGCCGATGACCTCAAAGACATGTCCAACAATGACGCTAGCGTTGGTGACTTGGCCATCTTCTTGGACAATGCGCAGCACCTGCAGGATGTTGATGCCGATAATGTCAGCCAGCAGGACGTGGAGAACGCCGACCGCGCCGCGCGCAGTGCGGGTCACGCCGCAGGCGTTGCGGTGCCGAATCTCGACTCCAAGCAAGTGGCGGATCTGCTCAATAGTCTGCGTTAATCGCTACGCGGTGATGGGGCGTCGTGGCGCGGATTAGCCCCCTTAAAGAAGCGGCGGGTCCAGGACTCGTCGCGGAAGTGCGCGGGCACCGCACCGGACAGCAGTGGTTTAGCAAGCGCGGCGGCTTGCGGGGAGCCGTCGACAGGCAGCTCGGTGTCTGAGCCGATGAGGATGATGTTGCCGTAGCGCCGGCCTTTGAGCATGGGAGGGTCGGCAATAACGGCGACGTGTGCAAAGACTTCTGCCATTCCGGCGAGTTCTGCCTTCGCCCCTTGCAGGTCGGAGTGGTCACCGCAGTTGGCAACGTAAAGCCCGCCCGGAGTGAGCGTGGCGTGGGCGTGCTGGAAGAACTCTTGGGTGGTGAGAGGCTCCGGCGTGACGGCGCCGGCGAAGACGTCGCGGATGATGACGTCGAAGCGATTCGGAGGGAAGCCTTCCGTCACCGCGCGTGCCTCACCGGCGCGGATTTTCACGCGGGGAGCGGCAGGGATATCGACTAGCTCACGGATGAGCTCGGCCAGTTTCGCGTCGAGCTCCACCACCGTGTTGTGGGAATCCGGCCACAGGTCTGCGAAGTAGCGGGGGAGAGAACAGCCACCGCCGCCCAGGTGGAGCAGGCGCTTGCCAGGCGCTAGGTTTTCTACCGCTGCAGCAATCCAACGCATGTACTCGAATTCGAGGGTGCGTGGCTCTTCGGGGATGAGGTGTGAGGAGGGTACGCCGTTGATGTTGAAGATGAAGGCGCCATCGCGGAACGGGTCGGCTTCGACGACAAGCTCCCCCGTGGAAATCTCGTAGGTGCCCGCGATTGAATCGGTCTTGTTGCGCTTTCTTCCCATAATGCCTTTTAGCTTAGGGAATAGAGCGTGAGTTCAGTGTGTTGGGGTATGGGGTACACCGCGACTAGCCTAAGTGGACGAAAGAAGGAAGAAGGGGAAAGCATGCGAGTATTGGTAGCCATGTCCGGCGGCGTCGATTCCTCGGTCGCAGCCGCACGCGCGGTGGAGGCGGGCCACGAGGTCATTGGTGTGCACCTGGCCCTGCACAAGGATGCGCAGCAGACTCGTGAGAAGGCGCGCGGCTGCTGCTCCTTGGAGGATTCCGCCGATGCCCGCCGTATTTGTGACAAGCTCGGCATTCCTTTCTACGTGTGGGACTTCTCCGAGGAGTTCAAGGAAGCCGTTATTGGTGACTTCGTTGACTCCTACGCCCGCGGCGAGACCCCGAACCCCTGCTTGCGGTGCAACGAGAAGATCAAGTTCGCAGCTCTCCTGCGCAAGGGCATGGCACTCGGCTTTGATGCGGTGGCCACGGGCCACTACGCCACTATCGATGACGACGGCTACATGCGCCGCTCCCTGGATGAGAATAAGGACCAGTCCTATGTGCTGGGCGTTATTACCAAGGAAGAGCTGGACCACTGCTTTTTCCCGATTGGTGATACCCCGAAGCCGCAAATCCGCGAGGAGGCCAAGCGCCATGGTTTCTCCACGGCGGCGAAGCCGGATTCTTATGACATCTGCTTCATCCCGGACGGCAATACCCAGGCCTTCCTGGGTCGTTCCATCGGCCTGCGTCCAGGCATGATCGTGGACACCGAGGGCAATGAGCTCAAGGAACACGATGGCGCGTGGAACTATACCATCGGCCAGCGCAAGGGCTTGGACATCAAGACGCCGACTGCCGACGGCTCCCCGCGCTACGTCACCGACATCGACGCGGCCACCGGCACCGTCACCGTCGGGTCGCGCGCAGACCTGGCCGTGACCCGTATCGAGGCCGACCGCCTGAAGTACCTGCACCCCGCGATGGAAGGTGACTTCGACTGCGAGGTGCAGGTGCGCGCCCACGGTTCCGTCGTTCCCTGCCACGCTCACGTGGACCGCGAAGCCGACCGCATGACGCTGGAACTGAAGGAGCCGCTCTCCGGCGTGGCTCGTGGCCAGGCTGCCGTGCTTTACCTACCGAGCCCGGACGAGCTAGGCGATATTGTCCTGGGCTCCGGCACCATCTGCGGAACCGAGTAGCTTTAGCGAAGCACGCAGTCAGCGATGAGTCGATCGAGTGCCCGAATATCGACTTTGGGCCCGATGTTGATTTTGAAGTGGCCAGCTCGTGTCCAGAGCTCCAGTTCAGCATTTACGTCTAGGAGCTTCCCTGCATTCTCCGTCGACCACATATTAATGGAGGAGTAAGGGAGAGAATAGATTTCGACTTTCTTTCCAGTGAGACCTTGAGAATCTCGGATAATCAATCGGTGGCTAGTGAAGACCGCTGCGTCTCGGACAGTTTTAAATGCGCAGATGGGCTTTTCGTTGGCTGCGAGAACTGACGAAATATCGCTCGGAATCTCGCAAGGAGAATAGAAGGTCCAGCCAGAAAACTGTTCAAGTGCCACGGGAGTATCCTTTACTATCTGCGACTTAGTGGTTTGTGAATTGCATTATAGATGTCGCAGTAGTCTTTGATTCGGTATTAGAAGAAAAACATTCGGGAAGGAGAACGGATGACGGGATTTGCCCTTGGCCCCATGCCCGGCACCTCCATGGCGGAGGCCGCGGACATCATCATGGGGGAGACCGAACTTCCTGCCATCCCGCAGCTGCCCGAGCGTGGCCTCGGTTCCGACGCGGTGGGCCGCACGGCCAGCATGCTGGAGGCCATCTCCATCGACCGCGGCCCGCGCTCGTGGCGCATGACTGCGCGCCCGCAGCTGCTGACCCGCCGCACGTGGGACCGCTTGGAACGCGACCTCGACGAGGTCCAGGAAGTCTGGGGCGAGACCGTGCCTCGCGTCAAGGTGCAAGCACTCGGCCCCTGGTCGCTTGCGGCGAGCATTGAGCTTTCCGATGGTCACCGCGTGCTCACCGACCGCGGGGCCTTCACCGAGCTTGCCGACGCCCTCCGCCACGGCCTCCATGCACACGCCGAGGACGTCGCTAGTCGCTTCCACGGGGAGGTCGTCGTCCAGCTCGACGAGCCCCTGCTTGCCGATATCATCGCCGGCCGAATCCCCGGCACTACCGACTTCGATACCATCCCGGCGGTCCCGGATGAGGTCGCGCTCGACCTCCTACAATCCTTCGAAGCAGACTACCTACACGCCCCACCGCTGTGGTCGCTAGCGCCTGCTGCCACGACCTTCCTCACGGATTTCCGCGGTCTGGAGACCCCGCGTCACCTTGATGGCTTGGGCGAACACCTTAACGCGGGCCACCGGATTGGTCTGGGCATTGAAGGTTCCGATGCCCGCGCGGAGGCTATCGCGTTGGCCCAGCACCTCGACCGCATCGGCATGCCGCGCGACCTGCTCGTCGACCGTTTCGACGTCTATCCCGTCAAGGCCTCCGCCAGATCCCTGCGCTCGGCAACCGAGACCGCCGGCATCCTCACTCGCGATGCCGGTGACCTTTAGTCAACCCGCCCCAAGCTATCCGTCGCGGTGAAAAAAGACTCCATATACGGGATGACGAACTGGAGCTGGCCGTGGGCGGTGGGTTCGATGAGGTCGGCGTCGATAAGCCGCTGGCGCGTGGCCGACAAGGAGCGCACCGTCCGGTCCTGGTGCGCGGCGATGTTCTTGATTTCTGCCGTACCGTCCTCCATGACCGCGCTCATCGCCTCGAGGAAGAGGCGCTGGGCCGGTGGAAGCGAAAGGGTAGCAGGCTGGTGGACTTGGGCACCCAAAACCGAGATAGCCTCGGCTGACACCGCTGCGACGTCACTCTCCTCGATACTGCTCCCACCCTCGCGCTGCGCCTTTCTCCAAGCCAGTGAGCCCACCAGCTGCACCATGTAGGGGTAGCCGCGCGACAGGCGCACCGCCGCTGCTACCGCATCATCGGTGAATTCAAGCCCGGACTGTGCGGCGGTCTCGGTGAAGGCCACCTCGGCGTTCGCGGGGGAGAGCGGGCCCAGAACGAACCTTTGCGCGCGGCGTAGGAAGGTCACGCCCGGCAGGTCCAGCAGTCGGTTGACTCCCTGCGGAAGGCCCGCGGCGACAATAGCGACATCGAGCTCATCGCGCACCAAGTCTTGGTAGGTCACGGCCAGGGAAGTTAGGTCCTCCGCGTATGCGTCCTGTACCTCGTCGATGGTCAACAGCACGCCAGTGCCTTTGAGCATGCCTAAAAGCTCGCGCAGGCGGGTGTTCAACGTGGGTTTGTAGGCTTCCTCAGTGTTGTGCTGGATGCCAATGGTTGCCACACCACCAATGCCGACGCGGTTGACCTTGTGCTTGTCCGCCGGGGCCAGCTTGTCCATGATGCGCGGGATGGTGGTGTCAACGAGCTCGTCAACCATGGAGCTGCGTCCCGAGGCACGCAATGTGATCCACCCGCGACTAGAGGCGATATCTTCTATCTCGTTGAGCAGGACCGTCTTGCCGATACCGCGGGCGCCGCTGATGATGAGCGAGCGGCCCGGGCTGCCTGGTTGGGAGTCAAGCGCTGCGCGGAAGGTGTCGAGCACTGCCGTGCGGCCGACCCAGAATAGCGGTGGAACGCCGAAGGTGGGGCGGAAGGGATTCTCGTGCGGGGACATAGCTTCATCCTAGAGTATTGGGAGATTTGGGAGACTTTTATAAAGGTGGAGATTTGGGAGACTTTTCTGAGGGTGTCGACTAGAGAGACCAACGATCTCCCTAGTCCTCTATGCGTCTCGTCCGGCGCGGATTGCGGCGACGACGTCGAAGTCTCCCTTCATATCGATAGGTGCACGACGGGAGAGTTTGGCCGCCTTTTCTTCGATGGACTTTCTGTTGGCAGTGGATGGGGATGACGCGGCCATAGTGAGGATGTTGCGCACGTAGTCTTCGAGGGAAACACCAGCGTTAGCGGCGCGGTGTTGAAGAGTTGCGATGGTTGTACTGTCTACGTCTGGGATTTCAACGGTGCAGGTAGGGGAGGAGCTCATAGTGCTATCGTACGGGAGCTTCTTGACCAGCGTCTGCGTGGCTAGAAGGCTGCACGGCCTGCCAAGCTACCGCGCCGATGTGTAGCGAGCAGGCTGCGACAAGGGCGTACCACCAGCCAAAACTGACCGAGGTATGCCAGGGCATGACGTAGCCGATGAAGAGTATGGCGAGGATCGCAATCGTTGCGGTGACGAGGCGATTTGCCGTGGAAAGGGGCTTTCGCAGGGCCTTCCATGCGGCCCAGAGCTCCGAAGCGGTGATGACGGCGAGCGCTACGGTGAGGAACATGCTTACTCCTTAGGATGCGAGCTCGTCGAATAGAGCTTGGGCAAGGTCTTCGGTGCCGGCGAGGGAATCGTTGTTGGCGAAGGCGGCGCGTTTGGTTTCCGGATCGATGATGAGCATGGTCGAGTAACCGTAGGTGCCGCCGTTGTGCCAGTACCCAACATTGTCCTCGCTGGGAGGCTGCCAGCCGTAGTCGATATCGCCGTTCTTCATAAACCACTCAGCGAATTTGGCCATGTCACTCGCCGTGGAGCGGATCGCTCCCGCAGGTGCGGAGCCTTCCATCTCCCAGGGGGCAGCGTGGCGGCCGGTGGCGGTAAGTCCCCGTGGAGCGTCGGCAGGCACAGAGCCCGGCGTCATGAGGTAGGTCTCCGTCATGCCGGCCGGTTTGAAGATGCGCTCCTTGAGCATCTGCTCATAAGGCTGTCCAGCGGCGGTTTCCACCATGTGGCCCAAGAGTCCGTATCCAAGATTGGAATAGGACTCTTCGCCGCGGCCCTTCAACTTAGACTTCGTGGCTGCATCCATGATGTCCTCGGTGGTTTCGCCCTCATAAGGGTTGGCGCCGGTAATGGCCGAAATGAGGCTGCCTAGAACATCGTTGCTGGCCAGCCGAGGAAGGCCAGAGGTGTGGTCGAGTAGCTCCCTTACGGTGACGTCGGCGACGGGTGCATCGCCAATCTCGAGGACTTCGCCGACGGTCGTGTCGGGGCTCAGCTTCCCCTCTTCAACGAGCTGGTGGGCTAGCTCGCCGGTAAACATCTTGGTGACGGAGCCAATTTCGACCTCCGTGTGCTCGTCGCTGCCCAGTCCTGCGAAAGTGGCCTTGCCGTCCTGGAGGGTGAAGGCGGTGAGGTTGTGGAAGCCGGACTCTGAGTGCTGTTCCAGCTGGGTGGCTAGGGCTTCGTCGCCAGTCTTGTCTTGTGCCAGCGTAATCCTTTGTGGGCCTGCGACAAGCAGGACGGCGGCAACGGCAATAGCAGTGATAACGGCTAAGACAATTTTGCGCATTAATGGTCCTCGCTTGCGGTGATAATAGTGAGCAGGGGAATGACGCGGGGCGGGCGGATGGAGTATTCGCCGCCAGACTTCGTGGTCCAGCCCACATGAGTTAGAGCGCTCAAGTGGTGGTAAGCGGTGCCAGTGGAGGAGACGATGTTTTCTTCGACAAGCTCGGCGGCGGTGGCGGGTGCGGCGAGGAGGCGGCGGAGGATTTCGCCGCGGACGGGATGGGCCAGCGCGGAGAGGCGCTCGAGATTCTCCGCCCAGCTCTCATCGGTAACGAACGTGGTGGGGCGCTGCCATTGATAGGCGTACGAGCGCTTGCCGACGTTTATGTTGCCGCCAAAGATGACGGAACCGTCGGGAAGCTGCTCGTTGGGTGCGAGGGCGTCGACCAGCCAGTAGGTCGAGTCTTCTTCAGCGGTGGTGGGTGTAGGTCTGGCGTCGGCAGTGTTCGTGCGCCCCTCGAGCGCGGCGACGCGCGCTTCAAGCTCGGCGAGGCGTGCTTCGACTGTTGTGTCCATGGTTTCTAGAATTCCAGAAATCTAGAAACCTGGCAAGGATTAGTTGAGGATTGGGTACTGGAGTTAAGAAATCATCGGCCACGCGGTGGAGACATCCGAGGCATCCCGACCGCGTCCTTCCAGGTACTTCTTGAAGGACTCGCGGTCCTTGTACCACTCGACGGCCTGGTATTCCATGAGCTCGTTGGTGTCCATCTGTGCTAGCTCGGGGAAGTGCTGGCGCACTTGCTTCCAAGCGACGCGGGCGGCCGCGAGGGCGTCGGCAGTAGCCTCATGCGCGTTGCTCAGCTCCACGCCGTAGTGGGCGGAGACCTCCTCCAAGGTGCGCTTGCCCTTGCGCCACTTGTCCTTCACCCGGTCGATGACGAAAGGATCGAATACCGGACCATTGACCGTGAAATCCCCGGTCAGCGCGCGCAGTACGGAGAGATCGTAGGCGGCATTGTAGACAATGAGCGTAAGACCTTCCTCCCAGGCCTGGTAGATGGCATCGACCGTCTCCTTGAGGATTTCGTCGTGCGGGCGACCCTCCGCGCGGGCCTTCTCAGTAGTGATGCCGTGAATCTTCGCGGCCTCCTCGGGGATCTCCACGCCAGGGTCAGCGAGCATTTCCCGCTTGTCTACTTCGCGCCCGTCGATACGAACCAGGGCAGAGGTGACGATGCGGGCTTCTTTGGGCTTTACGGAGGTGGTCTCGAGGTCGAAGGAGAGCATACGGGTGGCGTCGAAGTTCATGGACAACACTCTAGCGCCCGGCTCGGACATGCACTGTGGAAGTCCTGCAGAATGACGGATATAGAACTGCAGAATGACGATCAATATCTTGCAGAATGACGGACAAAGCCTTGCAGAATGACCAACTGCAGGTAGAGTGCTATTTATGGAACGGTATATTAGACGCGGTATGGAAGGTTTTGCCCGAGAAGCATTGACCTTCTCACCCGTTGTCCACGTCACGGGCGCACGGCAGGTTGGCAAGTCGACGTTGACAAGGCATCTCGGCCTTGAACGTGCTGTGTATGTAACGCTGGATGAACCCGCTGCTCTCTCACTAGCGGAAGAGGATCCGATGACCTTTGTGCAGCAAGGTGGTGACGCAACGCTGATTATTGATGAAATTCAGCGGCTTCCCGAGCTCACACTGCCGTTAAAAGCCGAGGTGGATAGGAACCGCCGGCCAGGTCGATTTATCATTACTGGTTCATCAGATTTTGCTCGGGGAGTGGGTAAGAAGGATTCCCTTGCAGGAAGAATTATTGATCTCCATTTGCACCCACTGAGCCAACAAGAAATTTGTGAAACCGTCAGTGACGGCGCCTTTGTAGATAGGCTCGATGAGCTCGTCGAATTGCCTGTGCGTTCTGTTCCTACGGAACAAGTAGATCGAGCTGGCTTGGTGGACAAAGTGCTGAAGGGCGGCTATCCGGTTGCATTAGATCTGCAAGATCGTATGCGCCGAGCTTGGTTCGAGTCTTATGTTTCACATGTCACGGTGATTGAAGAAACCCTATCCCGGGAAAGCGCACAGCCGGGAAGGTTGCAATCGTTGTTGCGACTACTCGCAGCACATCAGGCGGGGGAGTTAGTTCCGGCGAAGCTCGCGCGTGAAGCGGAAATCCCAGCGTCCACTGTCCGCTCCTACCTCGATACATTGTCAAGGCTGTTTCTTTCCTCACAGGTGAAAGCGTGGAAATCAAATCTGACGTCGCGAGAAATATCCAAGCCCAAAAGTTGGGTCACTGATTCCGGTCTGGCTTCCTGGTTAGCGGGGCAAACTCGAGACATGCTCATGAATCCGCTGGTGCAGTCGCATCTAGGGCATTTAGTGGAAGGGTTTGTCCTTCAGGAACTTTCTGCCCAGCAGGGTTGGGCTGAAAGTCAGCATCAGCTGCTCCACTGGCGTGATAGTGCCGGGATGGAAGCGGATGTTGTCATCGAATTCGCGGACAATAGCATCGCTGCGCTTGAGGTTAAATCCGGTGCGACAGTCAAGGCAGGACAGGTTCGGCATTTGCGTGCACTGAGCGAGAAACTAGGGCCCCGTTTCCGTGGAGGATTTGTCTTGGCTCCGATTCCCTATGTGCAGCCCTTGGGAGACAAACTTTGTGCGCTACCGATGTCATATTTGTGGCGTGGATAGGACGTTTGGCCAGGAACATGCTGTGTCCGGCAGCCCCGCTACACTAGTGACTCGTGAGTGATGCAGTAGATATCCAACGCGAATGGTCCGAGCTTGCCCAGGAAGTGCGCAAGCACCGCGAGCTGTACTACAACGGCGAGCCGGCGATCCCGGATGCGGACTTTGACGCCCTTTTCCAGCGCTTGCTGGCGCTGGAAGCGGAACACCCGGAGCTTCAAACTCCGGATTCGCCTACCCAGCAGGTGGGCGCTGCCCCGGAGGGCGCCGTTGACATCGAGCACCTGGAACGCCTGTACAGTTTGGACAACGTTTTTAGCGCTGACGAGTTGCAGGACTGGCTGGACCGCACCCCGGCAAAGGCCTATCTCACCGAGCTCAAGATTGACGGTTTGTCCATCGATTTGGTCTATCGTGACGGCAAGCTTGCCACGGCCGCCACGCGTGGTGATGGTCGCGTGGGTGAGGACATCACTGCTAATGCGCGTGTTATTCCCGATATCCCACGTGAGCTGACGGGCAGCGAAGAATACCCGGTTCCCTCCCTGGTAGAGGTCCGCGGCGAGGTGTACATGCGCCCGGATGAATTTGAGGAAATTAACTCCGCACGCCGCGAGGATGGTAAGCCCACCTTTGCCAACCCCCGCAACGCGGCCGCGGGCGGACTGCGCATGAAGGACCCGGAGGACGTCAAGAAGCGCCGGCTCCACATGGTCTGCCACGGCATCGGCGCGCGCGAAGGATTCCAACCAGCCTCGCAACACGACGCCTACCAGGCCTTGGAGGCATGGGGATTCCCGGTGTCGCCTTATACCCAGCGGGTCACCACCGCCAAGGAGGTTCAAGAGCGCGTGACCTACTGGGAGGAACACCGCCACGATGCTTACTTCGAGATGGACGGTCTCGTCATCAAGGTCGACGACCTGGCCAGCCAGCGCTCCTTAGGAGCGACTTCACGTGCGCCACGTTGGGCCATCGCGTATAAGTACCCACCGGAGGAGGTCACCACCAAGCTTCTTAACATTGAGGTCGGTGTCGGTCGAACGGGGCGCGTGACGCCTTTCGCCATCATGGAACCAGTCTTTGTCTCCGGCTCGACGGTTTCCATGGCCACCCTGCACAACCAGTTCGAGGTCAAGAACAAGAACGTCCTCATCGGGGACACCATTGTCATCCGCAAGGCCGGAGAGATCATCCCTGAGGTTCTCGGCCCCGTCCTAGACAAGCGCGATGGCAGTGAGACCGATTGGGTCTTCCCGGAGAACTGCCCTGCATGCGGCACGAAGCTGGCACCGCAGAAGGAAGGCGACCAGGACTGGCGCTGCCCGAATACCCGCAGCTGCCCAGCGCAGCTGGCGGCGCGTCTGGAGTATTTGGCCTCCCGCAAGGCGCTTGACATTGGTGAGCTGGGGGAGAAGGCGGCGGCGGACTTGATTTCTTCCGGAGTGCTCGTGGACGAGGCAGAACTCTTTGATCTCGATGAAGAAGCACTCCTTAAATCCTCGGTCTACACCACCCAGAAGGGCGCGCTCAACGCCTCGGGCAAGAAGCTGCTGGAGAACCTCAAGACCGCCCGTCAGGCTGAGTTCTGGCGAGTGCTCGTAGCGCTGTCCATCCGCCACGTTGGCCCCATTGCCGCGCGTGCGTTAGCCACGCGGTTCGGCTCCATGGAGGCGCTGCGCGCGGCATCGGTGGAGGAGCTGGCGGATACTGATGGCGTGGGTGGCATCATCGCGGAATCCTTTAAGCAATGGTTCGAGGTGGACTGGCACGACAACATCGTGCAGAAGTGGACCGCCGCCGGGGTGACCATGGAGGAAGAATCCAGCGATAAGCCCGCGCAAACGCTGGAGGGAATCACCGTGGTGGTGACCGGAACCCTAGAGAACTACAGTCGCGATTCCGCTAAGGAGGCCATCATCTCCCGTGGCGGCAAGGCCTCCGGGTCGGTGTCGAAGAAGACCAACTATGTCGTCGTCGGAGAAAACGCCGGTTCAAAGGAACAGAAGGCCCGCGACCTTGGCTTGACCATCTTGGATGAGGAAGGCTTCAACCGCCTCCTTGAAACGGGCGAGGCATGAAGTTAGCCGCCTTCGACCTGGACGGCACTATCTACTTTGATGGCCACATGCCCGAAGACGTGCCGGAGGCGATTGCCGGTTGGCGCGCTGCGGGCAACCTTGCTGTCGTGGCCACGGGCAAGTCTCCTCATTCTGCTCGGCGTGCACTAGAGCCTTTTGGCGTTGACTTTGACTACTACCTGCTCTGCAACGGCACCGTCATCATGGATGGCTCTTATGAGTTGCTCTACGAAAACCATGTACCGCCCGAGGTGGTTCGTGCCGTGTATGAGCGGGTGCATGACACACCAAAGCTCGACCTCTACTGCACACGTTTGACAGGCCCGGACGGCTACCTCGTGCGCAACGTGGCGGGCGTGCACAACCCCATCATCAGTGAGCCCGTGCCGGTCCCGCCGTCACGCATTGAGGAAGAGGTCTTCCCGCTTGTTGCCGCCTGGACCCCGGGCAACCCAGACCTGCAGAGGAAGATCGCGCAGTGGGTCACGGACCGCTTTCCGGTAGGTACCGCGATGAACCGCAACTTCTTCGACATCATGCCGCCCGGTCACGACAAGGGCTTTGCCTTGACTTGGCTGCTTCGTCACCTGGAAGTTGAGCGCTCTAACATTGAGCTCATCACCTTCGGGGACGGGCACAATGACCTGCCCATGCATGCGCTTGCCGACGTCTCCCTCACCTTCCCCTGGGCGCAACCCGACATCCACAAGGCGTGCTCAGCGGTTGTGGACTCAGCCTTTGAAGGTCTAATACACTACGGTTCATGAAGATTGCGGCTTTAGACATGGATGGCACTGTTTACGTCAACGAAGACATAACAGAGGCCACACAAAAAGCCATCGCTGAGTGGCGTGCCGCAGGCAACTTGGCCGTCTCCGCGACGGGCAAGTCCATCGCCAATGCGCGCAACACACTCGAACCCTTCGGCGTGGAGCTGGACTACCACGTGCTCTACAACGGGACAGTCATCACCGGCGGCGACTATTCCATCCTGCACGAGGAGCATCTGCCGAGTGAGGTTGTGCAGTCCATTGTCGCTCGTTTCACCGGCCTGCCGTTGAATATCTACCTCACAGGCTTGTCTGGAGCCGACCAGGTAGCGTGGGATGGCCTCGCAGGACGCGAGTCCTCCATGGTGGCGAATACGGAAGTGGTGGATCCGGGGGACGTCGCCAAGCGCAGCACTGTGTTGTTGTCCCTGTGGATCCCTGGCAACCCTGAGCTGCGCCGCGAGGTGGACGAGTGGGTCCGCGAGAATTGTGCCGTCGAATCATCCTTTAACTGCGATTTCTACGACATCATGCCACCTGGCCATAACAAGGGTGAGGGCTTGACGCGGTTGCTTGATCATCTCGGCCACGAAAAAGCTGAACTCTACACCTTCGGCGATAGCTTCAATGATCTCTCGATGCACTCTATCGCCACCGAGTCCTTCACGTTCCCGGGAACGCAGATCACCGAAGAGGTGGACCACGTGGTCCCCGATGTCGCCGCGGGACTCAACTCGTTGCTTGCCCGCTAAGTAAGAAACGCACCCAAGATGGCACCCAAGTCACCCAAGTGCTCAACTTCGGAGGCGAGGTAATCGGGTCCACCAACGCGGCCCATCACCACCACGTAGTTCGTTCCCACGAGGGGAGCAGCGGCCAGCGCGGATTCGATGAGCGTCCAGGATTCCGGAATCCACGTGTCCTTTTCAGGGTTGAGCACGCGAGCCGTTGTGATGTTGAGGTCGGTGGGGATCGAGCCGTCGTCGGCAGGCGCGGCGTCCGACGCGGCGATGCGGCTGATGTTCTCGTCGTTCGCGATGACAATGGCCCAATTGGACGTCAGCGCCTTGGGGATGGCGGCGCAGACTTCACTCATTGCGGCCGTCACGTTGCGTTGTGCGGCAACCTTGGCCAGCACGTGGATTTGCCCGCGGCGGTCAACGCGACCGCTGAAGGGGCGAATGGAGTCGACCTCGACTCCTTCCACGGTCTGTGCTGCCGTGATGATCTCATCCGCCATGGTGGACTGGGGGAGATCCAAGACGATGTCATCCATGACCGTACCGTCTGGGAAATTCTCCACAATGTCGACGGAGCGGATATTTGCCTCGATGCTGCCCATCGCGTTGGCAAGGAGGCCAAGGCTGCCGGGGGTGTCAGGGAGTAGGACACGGACGAGGTACGACATATCGTTCTTTCTGGGGAAGGTGAATAAGTAGGGAGGGGATATTTGGCTTTCTAACTCGATCGATGTTACCCAACCTGTCGAATACTATTCAATAGTATGAGCTTCACTTAGGGGAGGAGTGGTGGTGGCGCGGCAACAGCTGTGCAGTACCATGGGTGCTTAGCTATCAACCGTCTCAATGAATAAAAGGATGGAGTTCGCGTGTCTGATATTTCGCGTGACGAGGTCGCGCACTTGGCAAAGCTGTCGCGATTGGCCCTGAGCGAGGAAGAACTGAAGCAGTTCGCCGCGCAGATCGACGAAATCGTGGACTCGGTGTCCGCGGTGGGCAAGGTCGAGGCTGAAGGTGTGGAGCCAATGTCGCACCCGCACTCCGTACATGCTCCAATGCGTGAGGACGTTATTGTGCGCACCCTCACCGCCGAGCAGGCCCTGGACCAAGCGCCGGCAGCTGAAGATGACCGCTTCATGGTTCCGCAGATTCTGGGTAGAGGAGACGAATAAGAATGGCACAATTCATTGCGCCCACCGAGGGCATTACCGCACTGACCGCCGCCGAGCTGGCTGAGAAGATTCACTCCCGTGAGCTCACCTCCCGCGAAGTTACTCAGGCATTCTTGGATCGCATCGCGGAGACCGATGGCGAGCTCAACGCCTTCCTCCATGTTGGCGCGGAGGAAGCACTGGCGGCTGCCGACGCCGTCGATAAGTCCCTCGACGCCGGCGAAGAACCCGCCTCTGCTCTGGCTGGCGTGCCGCTGGCGCTCAAGGATCTGCTCGTTACTACCGACGCCCCCACGACCGCCGCCTCCAAAATGCTGGAGGGCTGGGTGTCACCTTATGACGCTACGCTGGTGACCAAGCTGCGCGAGGCAGGTATCCCGATTCTGGGTAAGACGAACCTTGATGAGTTCGCGATGGGCTCCTCCAATGAGAACTCTGCTTATGGCCCTGCGCACAACCCCTACGACACGGAGCGCACTCCGGGCGGCTCCGGTGGCGGCACTGCTGCGGCTCTTGCCTCGGGCCAGGCTCCGCTGGGTATCGGTACTGACACTGGTGGCTCGATCCGCCAGCCTGCTGCACTGACCAACACCGTTGGTGTCAAGCCGACGTACGGCACGGTGTCGCGTTACGGCCTCATCGCAGCTGCAAGCTCTCTGGACCAGGCAGGTCCGACTGCCCGCACGGTTCTGGATACCGCACTGCTGCACGAAATCATTGCTGGACACGATTCTTTTGATGCCACCTCCGTGGATAAGCCGGTTGCCCCGGTAGTCGCCGCCGCTAAGGAAGGCGCCAATGGCGACCTTTCCGGCGTCAAGGTTGGCCTGATCAAGCAATTCGAGCGCGACGGCTGGCAGCCGGGCGTGATGGAGGCCTACCACGCTGCGGTTGAGCAGTTGAAGAACCAGGGCGCGGAGATCGTCGAGGTTGACTGCCCGCACTTCGACGATGCACTAGCTGCGTACTACCTCATCATGCCGTGTGAGGTCTCCTCCAACCTGGCCCGCTTCGACGGCATGCGCTACGGCCTGCGTGTGGGCGATGACGGAACCCACTCCGCGGAAGAGGTTATGTCTCTGTCCCGCGCTGCTGGCTTTGGTCCTGAGGTTAAGCGCCGCATCATGCTGGGTACCTACGCGCTATCCGTCGGATATTACGACGCCTACTACCTTCAAGCACAGCGTGTGCGCACCCTCATTGCACAGGACTTTGAGCGCGCTTTCGAACAGGTCGATGTCCTTGTTTCCCCGACCACGCCGACCACGGCCTTCAAGCTGGGGGAGAAGGTTGAGGATCCGATGGAGATGTACAACTTCGACCTCTGCACCCTGCCGCTGAACCTTGCCGGCGTGTGCGGCATGTCTGTACCCTCCGGCTTGGCGTCTGACACCAATCTGCCGACCGGCCTGCAGATCATGGCTCCGGCGTTCAAGGATGACCGCCTGTACAAGGTTGGTGCCGCCTACGAAGCAGGGCGCAAGTAGCGCACAGAACTGCACCTTGTAGTGCTCCTCAGCCGGTGACCTTTCACGGAAACGTGGGAGGCCGCCGGTCTTCGTCGTTTTATTCGACGGTGGATGTGTTCTTGGCTTCTTGTCCTTTCGGTTGTTTGGAGTGGTGTCGTCGTTTGATTCGACGAGGGCTAGGCCCCTGTTCTTCGTCATCGTCGTCGTTTGAATCGACGGGGTTTAGAAGGGGATGTCCTCGCCGTTGTCAGTGTCGGTGTTGGTCTTGGTTTCGGCTTTAGCTTTGGCTTGTTGTTGTGCGTAGTCGTCGAGTTCTTGTTTGAGGTGTTGGGCTTCTTCGCGCACACGTTTCCTGGTGGCGGTGATGTGTTGGGCGACTGTTTGCGCCCACCGTTTTTGTTTTGGTGCCAGGGGTCCTTCTGCTTCGTTGATGGTCCAGGTACCGTCAGCGAAAAGCCAGATAACATCCCCACTGTAGGGGTCCAGCAGGTATTTTAAGGTGCCATCGGTTTTCATATTGTGGTGTCCTTGGCATAAGCATGCCAGGTTCTTCGGATGGGTTGGCCCGCCTTCAGCCCAGTTGTGCCGGTGGTCAAGCTGGGTAAGAAAGGCTGGTTTCTCACACCCGCCGACCCGGCAGGTCCCGTCGCGGCCTTCGACGTGTTTGCGCATGACAACACCTGGCTGGTAGCCGTCTGCTTCGGCTACCTCGCCGGTTAAGTCCCGGGTTTTATCATGCGGCATAGCCTCTTGCCGCCAGCCAAAGCCTTCAATGAAGGTCGGGGCATTCTCAATATCGCAGGCTTGGTAGGTGTGTAAAACTACGGTGGCTGGTGGTTGTATTTCGCCGCTTAAGAGTTTGATGACCGCTTCAGCAACAGTGATTCCTTCTTTTGCGGCGGTTGTGTGGATGAAGGCATCGAGTTTAATGCCGGTGTCTTCCCCAACCTGGAGTTCCAGCCAGGCAGAGGTTCCGTTGGAGGAGAAACGGTAGGTGTCTTTGGGGCGGGTGTCGCGAAAAGCAATGGAGTCGTCCAGGATTTTACAGATGTCGCGGACTTTGCGCCTGATTTGGCTGCGGGTAGGAAAAGCCTGATTGGGTTTCGAAGGGGTGAAGAAGTCAGCCAGGATGGTGTCGATAAAATCCAGGGTTTCATCCGTCAGGGCCGTCAGGGCTGACATGGGTTGGTCAATAGCAATCAAGGACT
>NZ_KV802469.1:0-217 GCF_001810695.1 Corynebacterium sp. HMSC065D07 | reverse complement strand
AAAAGAAGCGGAACTAAACCCAGGACGCTTCAATTGATGTCAGTGACCCTGGACGCTTCACCTGGGACAAATAGCGCGTATGAACGGTGCAGGGATCCATTGCGGTCCATAAGCGCAGACGTGGATGTGCAGCACGCAGGTCTGTGTTTTCGGGTCAGTGCTTGTAGGCTGTGTGCGAAAACGACGAAGGAGCCCGTCACCGTTGAGTTGTTGCTCA
>NZ_KV802468.1:0-284 GCF_001810695.1 Corynebacterium sp. HMSC065D07 | reverse complement strand
GCATGAGATAAAGCTTCGATAACCAGCGATACCCGCATGTGATCGGCGAGTGCATGGCCGACGAGCTTGCGCGAGTAGACGTCGATGACCGTGGCCAGGTACATGTTCTTGCCGCCCTTACACGGCAGGTAGGTGATATCGCCTACATAGACGTGGTTCGGCCTATCAGCGGTGAATCTGCGGCCTACTAAGTCTGGCATGACTCGACGGCCAGGCTTGCGCCTGGTGGTGATACATCGACGCCGTTTACTAAAGCCTTTCAGCCCCATGGATTTCATGATGCG
>NZ_KV802467.1:0-47895 GCF_001810695.1 Corynebacterium sp. HMSC065D07 | reverse complement strand
ACAAAATCAACGCACTCTAAAACCGGAAGGGCCCTTTTACCAGATGCCTTTTGCAGGACGCCTTCCTGACCTAGGCGGATTTAGTGCGCAACAATCCCACCTCACCGCCGAACAACACCAGGGAGCAGTGTTATGAGTGTCGTCTACATGGTCGCGGCTTGGAGCTAATCCAGCTCTTGGTTCAGCTCCTCGCGCACCTTGGTGATGATCGCGCCGAGGAAGCCCTCGCAGCCATCGGTAATCATGGGAAACGTGGAATCATCCTCAAGGACGCCCAGCGTGAACAGCAGGTCGCGGGTGATGGCGTGCGTGTAGTCGTATTCCGGGTTGAACTCCCACTCGCCGCGGAATAAATGGACTAGTTCGAAGGACAGTTGAGGAATGCCCTCCGGTTCGGCGTAGGCATAGGGGATGTTGTTCAGGACGACCTGCGTTGCCCAGAGCGGATCGCTCATGGCCTTGCGGCCATATTTGGTGAGCTTGATATCCGTCGTCGTGGTCTTGATCCAATCCAAGTCCGTCAAGAAACCCCGCAAGTTCAGCAACGGCTGGTGGTAGTCCTCGCGCTTGACCTCATCAAAATCATTGGGGCTATTCAGTCCCTCCTTGAGGCGCGCGACGGCCGCCTGCTTGAGGTAGCCGGCCCCGGTGAGACGCGGAAATTCCTCGATGACCTCGAGGTATTCGCGTATGCGCTGGCCTACGTGGGCGGCGGTGGCGTCGTCAAGCGCCGGCAGCTCATAGTCGGGGCGCAGCTCCGGGTAGGCCTCGTGGATGTCCGCGCGCCATTGCTCCAGCAGCTCCGGGGAGGGCACGGGGATGTCTTCGAAGGGGGTGGAGCGGAAGGGATCGAGCGGGAGATCCCCAGGCAGCGCGGGCTTGGTGCCGCCCTCGAGGTTGGCGGCCTCCGTGCCCATGGTGGCCAGGCGCTGCGCCACTGCTGGCGGGAAGAACGTGGTGAGGCGTTGGTGGATTTGGTCCAGTGTGTAGTTGGGGAAGAGCGCGAAGATGCGCTCCATACTATCCGTGGGCACGGCCATGTAGGCCATGGTGGCCTGGACGTCGAGGACCACCTTGAACATCGCCTCGGCACTTCCGAGCTCACTCATGAGATCGGGACCCTCACCGGCGATAAGCGCGGGAAGGCCCATGACGACGCGCGAGCTATCGGCCACGCTGATGCTGATATTCCATGCGCCGTCCGAGGGGTGGTAGTGCGCTACCTCCCGGAAAGTCTCGAAAAAGTCCTGGTCAATGATGCTGAGGACGTCGATTGGCGTATCGTCCCCACCGACGAGGATTCCCGGATGAGAGGGCTCGAGGCCGAGTGCGGCGTGGACGATGATCATCATCTCGCCCACGGTGAGTTCCGCGGGGGCGGCGACGAAGCGGGACGTGGTGAAGAAGGGATTCTCCACGTCGATGCGGACGTTCCTAGCGAGGTTCATAGTGACCGACAGTATTAGAAAACCGTGCTAGCCGCGCGCCAACGCTTCGCCCACGCGCTTGCCCGAGTGGATGCATCCGCCGAGGAAGGTGCCTTCCAGCGCATTCTTGCCGTGCATGCCGCCACCGCCGAAACCGGAGGCCTCACCGCAGGCGTAAAGGCCGGGGAGTACCGTGCCGTCGGGGTTGAGGCACTGGCCATCGAGGTTGGTCTCCAGGCCACCCAGCGTCTTTCGGGTCAGGAATTTCAAACGCACCGCGATGAGCGGGCCCTTGGATTCATCGAGGATGCGGTGCGGGGGAGCCACGCGGATGAGCTTGTCACCCAAGAAGCCGCGGGCCACGCGCAGGTAGTTGACTTGGGTGTCCTTGCTGAAGGGATTATCAAGCTGAGAATCGCGGTCTTCCAGGACTTTTCGAAGTTGGGCCACATCAATGGTGGGGGAGCCCTCCGGAGAGATGTCGTTCATTCCGGCGACGAGATCCTCCAGGTTGTCTTTTACGACCCAGTCGATACCGTTGTCCATGAAGGCCTTGACGGCCACGTGCGTGCCGGGGCCCAGCTTGCCGGCGAGCTTCTTGAATTCCTTATCCGTCAGATCCGGGTTCTGCTCCGAGCCGGAGAAGATGAATTCCTTGTCCACGATGGCCTTGTTGAGCACGAACCAGGAATAGCCGTGGCCGGTCTGGCCAATGTGGGCGAGTGCGGCCAGGTTATCGGTGCCGGGGAAGAGGGTGGTGGGCAGGCGGTTGCCTTCGGCGTCGATCCACAGCGCCGAGGGCCCAGGGATGATGCGGATGCCGTGGCCGGGCCAAATGGAGTTCCAGTTGGTCATGCCCTCGGTGTAGGCCCACATGCGGTCGGTGTTGACCACGGAGGCGCCGGCCTGCTGGGCGATGTCGATGCCGCGGCCGTCGACATGCGCGGGAACACCCGTGACCAGCTCCTTCGGGCATTCGCCCCAGCGCTCAGTGGGCCACATCTTGCGTACCTTCTCCAGATTGCCGCCGATGCCGCCGGTGGCAATCACCACGGCGGAGCCGCGCAGTTCAAAGTGCTTGACGACGTCCCTCGGGCTGGCCTCGCCACGTACCTGATTGGTGGGGGAGAGGACGCTGCCGCGCACGCCCACCACACGCGGACGACCCGCCTCGTCGTTCTCGACGACGAGCTCATCCACGCGGTGGCGGAAATGGAACTCTACCTGGCCTTTTTCTTCTGCATTAAGGAGCGGCTCACGGAAGACGCGCACGACCTCTGGGCCCGTGCCCCAGGTGAGGTGGAAGCGCGGCACGGAGTTGCCGTGGCCGGAGGCATCCCCGGAGCCGCGCTCTGCCCATCCGATGGTGGGCAGGACGTTGAGGCCTAGGCCTTTGAGATAGGAGCGCTTTTCATTGGCGGCGAAGCGCACGTATTCGCGTCCCCATTTCTCACCCCAATAGTCGTGACGGTCCTCCTCGGTCACTGGGTCATAATCGGCTGAGTTGGTCCAGTCCCGCCACGCCAACTCTTCGGAGTCCTTGACCCGCATCATGGATTGTTCGGGAGAATTGACATAGAACAGCCCGCCGAGTGACCAAAAAGCCTGCCCGCCGAGGTTATTGCGGTTTTCTTGTTCAAGGAAGATGACGTGCTTGCCACCTTTGAGGGCCTCGTAGCCGGCGACCATGCCGGCGAGGCCGGTGCCCACGATGATGACGGAGGTTTCGTTCATGGAAAGAAACTTTACGCGATGAAAGAACAGTTAGGGGGAGTATTCAGGAAGATGTACAGAAACAATGGAGTTTCGGCATTTGTTAGTTGGGGGTAAATGGGGGCGTAAAGAGGACGTAAAGATTCGAGGCTGAAGGTGTAAAGATGCCGCAAAGAAAAGGTAAGTACAGCGGGGTGTGCTCCTAACGTCACTAGATGTCAGATGCCGATTAGGAGGCACTGATGCTCGGTGACAACCTTCACTGAGCACGGACTAGTGCAGAACATTGCACGCGCACAAGGGGGTCTCTCCCACATGTTGGACATTCTGGTCATAGTGATCGTGGTCCTTGCGTTCAGCGGTCCTTCCTCCATCAACGAGTTTATGGACGGAGACGCGTAGAACATGAACACCATCACAGCAGTCATCGGGCTCATCATTGTTGTCGCGCTCGTGGCTTATCTCATCATTTCCCTTATTGACCCGGAGCGTTTCGCATGATCGCTAGCATTGCGGCGGTGGCGCCGCAGTATCTTGCCCTCCTTGCACTTCTAGCAGCGGCCTACGTGCCGCTGGGCAATTGGATGGCCCGCACATATACCTCTGAAAAAGACTGGGCCGTGGAGCGCCTTGTGTACAGAATTTTGCGTATTGACCCTAACCGGGGCCATAACGCTAAGAACTACGCTCGCGCTCTGCTGGGCTTCAGCCTGGCTTCAGTCCTCGTCCTTTACGCAGTGCAGCGGCTCCAAGCGGTGTTGCCAAGTTTTGGAAACCCCCGCGAGGAAGCCGTGGAGCCGTGGATGGCCTTCAACACCGCGGCTTCCTTTACCTCCAACACCAACTGGCAGTCCTATTCCGGTGAAGACACTCTGACGAACGCTTCGCAGATGCTGGGCCTGACCGTGCAAAACTTCGCCTCAGCCGCAGTGGGCATGTGTGTTGCTGTCGCCTTGATCCGCGGCATCGGTCACTTGGGGTACAGCCGCGATACGTTGGCAACCGAGAATGGTCAGCACCTCATCGGCAACTTCTGGGTGGACCTCACCCGCGGCCTCGTCCGCATCCTGCTTCCCCTGTCGCTATTCATCTCCACCGTGCTCGTCCTCGGCGGAACCATGCAAACCTTTGGCTCGAACCTGGTTACGGAGTCCGGTGTAGATATTTCCCGTGCTCCCGTGGCCAGCCAGGAAGCCATTAAGCTCCTGGGTACCAACGGCGGTGGCATCTTCGGTGCCAACTCTGCGCACCCGTTTGAGAACCCGACCGGCTTTACCAACTTGGTGGAGATCTTCTCCCTGCTTGTCATCTCTTTCTGCATGATTCGCACGTATGGTGTGATGCTCAAGTCGCAGAAGCACGCGTGGACGCTGCTCAGCGTGGCTGGTGGTTTGTGGACCGTGATGGTTGTTCTGGTGACTTGGGCACAGCACACCCTTGTCGGCGGCGCGTCTCAGTTGGCAGGCACCAACATGGAAGGTATCGAACAGCGGCTAGGCATTGATGCCTCAGCACTGTTCGCCGTGTCTACCACGGGTACCTCGACGGGTGCGGTGGATTCGATGCACGATAGCTATTCGCCACTGGGCGGTGGTCTGCTCATCCTCAACATGCTGCTGGGTGAAATCGCGCCGGGTGGTGTGGGTACTGGCCTCTATGGCCTGTTGGTTGTGGCCATCCTCGCGGTGTTCATCGGTGGCCTCCTAGTGGGCCGCACACCGGAATTTATGGGCAACAAGATTGGCCGCAAGGAAATTTCAGCGGTTAGCTTGTACATCCTCACCATGCCGGTTCTGGTCCTCGTGGGCGTCGGCGCTTCCGTGGCGCAGCGCAAACTCGTGGAAGCTTCAGCGACCAACTTCGGTGCGCCGGGCACGGCTGATAATGCCCACAGCCTGTCGGAAGTTCTCTACGCCTTTACCTCGGCGGCGAATAACAACGGTTCTGCTTTTGCCGGACTGACGGTGACTGAGCCCTGGTGGCAGATCACTTTGGGCTTGGCCATGCTGTTGGGCCGCTTCCTGCCCATCGTCTTCGCCCTTTACCTAGCCGGAAGCCTGGCAGGACAGAAGCGCCAGGCCACCACCGCAGGCAGCTTACCCACCTCCGGCATTACCTTCTCGCTGTTGACTATCGGAGTAATCCTGCTGGTTGCAGCGCTCACTTTCTTCCCTGTCCTCACCCTGGGTCCCATTTCGGAGGCACTATCATGACAACCCAAACCATCACCGCTGAGCCGGATAAGACTCCTCACCGCAACGCTCCGGAGAAGAGCAGTGGCCTCGCGGCTGCGGCGCTGAAAACGCTGCCGAGCAAAATGTCCCCGCTCGCCCAAGCACGCAACCCCGTGATGTTCGTGGTGTGGGTAGGCGCGGCACTGACCACTGTGTGGTCCATCCTCAACCCCAGCTTTTACGGATGGGTCGTGACGGTATGGTTGTGGTTCACCATTGCCTTTGCCGCCTTTGCCGAGGCATATGCCGAAGGCCGTGGCAAGGCCCAAGCAGACAGTCTGCGCTCTGTGCGCGATGATGCAACTGCCAATCTCATTACTGACTCTGGCATTGAAGTGGTCCCCGCGTCCGAGCTGACCAAGGGTGCCATCGTGCGTGTAGAAGCAGGGGAGACCATCCCGGGTGACGGTGACGTCATCGAAGGTGCTGCCACCGTGGATGAATCGGCTATTACTGGTGAGTCGGCTCCTGTGGTCCGCGAAGCTGGCGGTGACCGCTGTGCCGTGACCGGCGGCACCGTGGTGCTCTCTGATTCCATCAAGGTCAAAATCACCTCCGAACCGGGCTCCACCTTCGTTGACACCATGATCGCCTTGGTGGAGGGCGCGGAACGCCGCAAGACTCCGAACGAGATTGCGCTGAGCATCCTGCTCTCCACGCTGACCATCCTCTTCCTCGTCGCCGTCACTGCGCTTGCCCCGATGGGTCTATTCACCGGCGCGGAGCTTTCGCCACTATCCCTTATCGCTCTGTTGGTCTGCCTAATCCCTACCACCATTGCCGCCCTACTTTCGGCAGTTGGTATCGCCGGTATGAACCGCCTCGTTCGTCACAACGTTCTGGCCACCTCCGGCCGTGCGGTGGAGGCGGCTGGTGACGTCGCCACGCTCCTCATGGACAAGACGGGCACCATCACTTACGGAAACCGCCAGGCCACCGGCCTGATTGTGGCTTCGGGCGTTGATGAGCGCGAGGCTGCAGCGATTGCTCGCATTTCCTCCCTAGCGGATGAAACCCCAGAAGGCCGTTCCATTGTGGCCTGGCTGACTGAAAACTACTCTCTGTCCAGCGAAGGAGATGCAGAAGCGCGGAGTGCGGAGGTCGTTCCATTCAGCGCGTCGACGAGGATGTCCGGCCTTGACCTGGCTCACCGCAAGCTGCGCAAGGGCGCTGGCGATGCCGTACGCAAGTGGGTTACTGAAGCAGGTGGCACCTGGCCGCAAGAGATCGAGGATTCCGTAACCCGAATTGCACAAGACGGTGGCACCCCGCTGCCCGTCGCTGTGGAAGAATCCGATGGCAGCCGCACGGTTATTGCGGTGGTGCAACTGAGTGACGTCGTCAAACCTGGCATGGCCGAGCGCTTCGCTGAACTGCGTCAGATGGGTATCAAGACCATCATGGTGACCGGTGACAACCCGCTGACCGCAGCTGCCATTGCCAAGGAAGCCGGCGTCGATGATTACATCGCCGAAGCTACTCCGGAGGACAAGCTCGCCCGCATCCGTGAGGAGCAAGCACAAGGCCGCATGGTGGCCATGACCGGTGACGGTACTAACGACGCCCCAGCGCTGGCCCAGGCGGACGTGGGCGTGGCCATGAACACTGGTACCTCCGCGGCGAAGGAAGCTGCCAACATGGTGGACTTGGATTCTGACCCGACAAAGCTCATCGATGTCGTTCGAATTGGCAAGCAGCTGCTTATCACCCGCGGCGCGTTGACTACCTTCTCCTTGGCCAATGACCTGGCGAAGTACTTTGCCATCCTGCCGGCGCTCTTCTCCACGCAGTTGCCGCACTTGGAGCGCCTCAACGTCATGCACCTGCATTCCCCTGAGTCCGCCATTGTTTCCGCAGTTGTCTTCAACGCGCTCATCATCGTCGCGCTCATCCCCTTGGCGCTCAAGGGTGTGTCCTACAAGCCGGCCTCTGCGTCCTCACTGTTGCGTCGAAACCTCGGCATCTGGGGTCTCGGCGGTGTTATTACCCCCTTCATCGGCATCTGGGTTATCGACCATGTCGTCTCCCTCCTTCCAGGCCTATAAAGAAAACCTGCAAAGAAAAAGGAAGCAATAATGCGTGTTGATCTGCGTAATCTCATCGCCGGATTCGTCGCCGTGCTCTTATGCGTCGTCGCGCTGGGCATGATCTATCCGGCCGCGGTGTGGGGAATATCTCGCATCACCCCGAAATCTGCCGATGGAAACCTTATCTACCAGGGTGAATGCCTGGTCGGTTCCACTCAGATTCAGGATGGCTTGGAAGATGGCCCCTACTTCTTCGCCCGCGCGGAAGGTATGAGTAACTACGGCACATCAAGTACGGAGCTAGAGAAGGCCATCCGGGAACGCCGAGAGGAGATTGCTCAGCGCGAAGGCGTATCAGTGGAGCACGTGCCTGCCGATGCCGTTACCGGCTCCGGTTCCGGCGTGGATTCCGGCATCAGTCCTGAGTACGCGGAGCTGCAGGCTCCGCGTGTGGCCCGGGAACAGGGTATGCCTATCGAAGACGTGAAGAAGCTGATTGCAGACAATACTGAGCATGCCAGCCTGGGTTTCTTGGGCGAGGACACGGTAAATGTGACCACACTCAACATTGCATTGCCCACGCCAACCCCTTGCTCATAAAGATCAGCTCATAAGATGAAGCAATGTTGACCGAACCGACGACACCCCCGACGCGGGTCAAACGCGGCACCCTGAAGATTCTGTTGGGCGCCGCTCCCGGCGCGGGCAAAACCTGCGCCATGCTCAGCGAAGCGCACACGCTGGTCGACCAAGGCCGCGACGTTGTCGTTGGGGTAGTGGAAGACCACGGGCGCGCGTACACCAAGGCCCTGTGCGAGGGGCTGGAGATTGTTCCGAGGCGCACTGTCGAGGGCATTTCCGCGGGTGAAATGGACACCGCGGCGGTTATCCAGCGGCACCCGGAGATCGTTCTCGTCGATGAGTTCGCGCACTCTAATCCGCGCGGCGAGGTTCACGAGAAGCGGTGGGAAGACATTGAGCAGATCCTGGACGCCGGAATTGATGTCATGTCGACTCTCAATATCCAGCATCTGGAGAGTCTCAATGACGTTATCAAGCAGATCACGGGCATCGCGCCGCAGGAAACGGTGCCGGACGAGGTAGTACGTGCTGCCGATGAGATCGAGCTTGTTGACGTTTCCCCACAGCTGTTGCGCACCCGTCTGAGCGACGGCCACGTGTACCGCGAGGCGCGCATTGAGCCTGCACTCAACAACTACTTCCGCGTGGGAAATCTCACCGCGCTGCGCGAGTTGGCACTGCTGTGGCTAGCGGATCAGGTTGATGAGGCACTCATCACTTATCGCTCGGATCAGAAAATCACCGAAACGTGGGAAGCGCGTGAGCGGGTGGTTGTGGCCATCCAAAACGTTGCCCATGCTGAGACTCTTATCCGCCGCGGACGGCGCATCGCGACAAAATCCTCGGCGGAATTGCACGTGGTCCACGTTGTTTTCGGTGATTCCTTCACCTCTCGTTCCTCCTCGGTGGGGGGATCAGCGCAACAGCTCGCCCGGCTGCAGTCCTTAGCCCAGGATGTGGGCGCACGACTGCACCAGGTTACCGGGGACAGCGTCCCAGAAGCCCTGCTTAATTTTGCCCGGAGTGTCAACGCCACCCAGCTCGTAGTGGGGGTCTCGCCGCGGCGTCGTTTCGGCGTGCACTGGCACGGTACGGTAGCGGAAACGGTGCTGCGTGAATCCGGCTCAATTGACTGTCACATAGTCAACCTTCCCCCGGAAAAACCACTTCCGCTCACACGGATGCTGCATCCTTTCCGCCCTTTCCCGCAGCGCGCCATCGCGTGGCTTAGCTCAGCGTTGGCTTTCGTGGGGCTCACTGCGCTGTTGGTGCAAGCTGACGGCCAGGATTTGGGAACAGGTACTTGTTCCGCGTTCTACTTTGCGCTCATCCTGCTTGTCAGTTTGCTGGGAGGCCTGTGGCCGGCCGTAGTGGTGGCGGTGGCTTCCGGCCTAGCGGTCAACTGGTTCTTCACCGAGCCGATCCATACCTTCGATATTGCTGATCCCGCTAACGCCGTGATCGCCGTAGTCATGGTGGCTATTGCGCTGGCCGTCGGCATGCTCGTGCGCCGCGCCAAGATTGAGCGTGCGAACTCGGCTATTGCTGCGCGTGATGCTGAGCTACTCACGGTGTTTTCCCGCGCCGCCTTGAATCGCCGCGCGGATTCTTCTCCGAAGGATGCCGTGATGCGCAAGGTGGGGGAGGCTTTTAATTGTCGTAGAGCAGAGCTGCTGGATGAAAACGGTGACGTTCTTGCCACCTGGCGCGCAGCTACCCCCGAACGCACTTCGAAACACCTTCATATTCCCGAAAAAGTGCGCCATGAACAGGAAGTGGACACCGTTGTTGCGAGCGCAGATGGCACGGTTCAGCTGCGTCTCGAGGGCCCGACATTGTCTGCTCGTGACCGAGGTCTGGTCACCGTGGTAGCGGGCTATCTCGCAGGCATTGTTCGCCGCGAAAAGCTCTCTGCTGAGGCCGCGCGCGCAGATGCGATAGCCGCTGCTGACGAGTTGCGCCGAGCGCTGCTGTCTAGTGTGAGCCACGACCTGCGTACCCCGCTGGCCACGGCCAAGTTGGCGGTGTCCTCGTTGCGCAACGCTGACATTGAATTCACTCCCGAAGACCAGGACATGCTTTTGGCAGAAACTGCGGCGAGCATCGAGGAACTTACCGGATTGGTAACCAATTTGCTGGATTACTCCCGGCTCACAGCCGGCGCCATAACCGCCCGCCGAGACATCGTCGACGTAGCCGAAGTGGCTAATCGCGCCATTGCTTCCTGTGCCTTCGGGCATTCCCGAGAGCAAATTGGGCGCATTCACCTTGACCCTAGCGTGCGTGGAGTTACGTGCTGCGCGGATACGGCGCTCATGGAGCGCGTCTTGGCCAATCTCTTCGATAACTCCTTGCGCTATGCACCAACCGGCGACGTTACCTTGAGCGCCCAGACCACCACCGAACAGGTAGAACTGATCGTTGTCGATGAAGGCCCGGGCATCCCACCGGAGAAGCAGAAGGAACTGTTCCAAGCGTTTCAGCGTTTGGGTGATACCAGCAACGACAACGGTGTAGGCCTTGGCCTTTCTGTTGTCCAAGGCTTTGTAGAGGCCATGAGCGGTAGCATCGAGGTGGCTGCCACCCCGGGCGCAACCTTTATTTTGCGGTTTCCCGTCGCGGGAGGAGAACAAAAATGACGACGAAAAAGACCAGCATCGCCATTGTGGACGATGACCCCCGCCTACTTAATACGTTGAGTATTAACTTCAAGGCTCGTGGCTACGAGGTTCACCAGGCGCGTACAGGCGCAGAGGGACTACAGGTGGTGTCGCAGCAGCAGCCAGACGTTGTGATTTTGGACATGGGGCTGCCGGATATGGATGGCACCGTCGTGTTGGAAGGAATCCGCGGGTGGTCTGCGGTACCGGTCATCATCCTGACGGCGCGCTCCGATCCACTGTTTAGCGCCGCAGCTCTCGACCGTGGCGCGGACGACTACGTGACCAAGCCCTTCTCTATGGAGGAGCTTCTAGCCCGTGTGCGAGTGGCGTTGCGGCATGGTAGCCCACAGAGTCCGGTGAGGCGCACTGAGATCGCTGTGGTTCGCGCCGGGGATATCGTGATTGACGTTCCGCACCATTCCATCACCAAAGGTGGCGAGCCGCTGCATCTGACACCCACCGAGTGGGGCGTGCTCACCACGCTACTTCGCGCCCACGGTGGCTTGGTGCGCAAGGAGGACCTGCTCTCTGAGATCTGGGGTCCCGGCTTTGAGGGGCAGGGTCACTACCTCCGCATTTACACCTCCCAGTTGAGGCGCAAGTTGGAGGATGACCCCGCCCACCCACGGTACCTGCTCACAGAATCTGGGTTGGGTTATCGTTTCGTCATCCCAGAGACGGGATAGGAGAGCGACCTAACTTAAAGGTGGCGAAAAATGAGACACAATTCTCAAAAAAGGGTACCTATTGGTCGGCAGGTAGTATAAACTCCTCGCTAATACTCGTCCGCATGTGGATGCTGAAGGTTCCACTTTCAGGCTCATGCGGACGGGATGTGCTCTACAAGAAGGTGCTCTCATGTCCTCAACAACCACGACAAAAACTACGTCAACGCGCGATACGTTTAACACCCGCTTCGTCTTCCTTATGGCTGCTATTGGCTCCGCTGTGGGCCTGGGTAATATTTGGCGCTTCCCCTACGTTGCTTATGACAACGGTGGTGGCGCCTTCCTCATCCCGTACATGGTGGCGCTGCTGACCGCGGGTATTCCGATTCTCTGGTTTGACCTGGCCATTGGTCACCGCTTCCGTGGTTCAGCACCGCTGGCCTTCCGCCGCATTGGTAAAAGCTGGGAAGGCGTTGGCTGGTTCAAGGTCGGCGTGAACTTCTTCATTGCGATCTACTACGCCGCCATCATTGCCTGGGCGGCGTTGTACACCGTGAAGTCGGTAAAGCAGGCGTGGGGTGACGATCCTGCCACCTACTTCATGAGTGATTTCCTCCAAGCAGACCCAGAGACCACTTATTCCGGCGACGTGGTTCCCTCCATCCTCATCGTCATGATCCTCGTGTGGATCATCTGCATTGCGACGTTGGCCACGAGCATTAACGAGGGAATTGGCAAACTGACGTCGATCTTCTTGCCGGTTCTGGCGGTTATGTTCATCATCCTCGTGGTGCGCGCATTCTTCTTGGAAGGCGCCACGGTTGGCCTGAATGCCTTCTTTACTCCGGACTGGTCCGTACTGAGCAACCCCTCAGTGTGGATTGCGGCCTACGGCCAGATTTTCTTCTCGCTGTCCATCGGCTTCGGCATCATGATCACCTACGCGTCTTACCTCAAGCCGCGTACCAACCTTACGAACACCGGCCTGGTTACCGCCTTTGCGAACTCCTCCTTCGAGGTCCTCGCTGGAATTGGTGTCTTTGCCACCTTGGGCTACATGGCGGCGCAGCAGGGCGTGGCCGTGGATGAGGTGGCCTCCTCCGGTATCGGCTTGGCGTTCATCGCCTTCCCGACCATCATCAACCTTATGCCGTGGGGCGGATTCTTCGGTGTCCTCTTCTTTGGCTCACTGTTCTTGGCCGGTGTGACCTCGTTGATTTCCATCATGGAGGTCGTGGTTTCCGCAGTGGCCGATAAGTTCGATGTGTCCCGCCGGGTATCCGCGATTTTCGTCGGCAGCGTCATGGCGGTTCTGTCCTGCTTCCTCTTCTCCACGTCTTCCGGGCTGGTCACGCTGGACATCATGGATAAGTTCACCAATAACCTGGGTATCGTCTTTGGCTCTATCTGCGCGCTGATTGTGGTGGGCTGGATTACCGGCCGTCGCCGTGAAATCCAGCAGCACCTCAACGCCGTGTCCCAGTTCAAGGTTGGTGGCTTCTGGCAGATTCTCACCTTCGTGGCTACGCCGCTGCTTCTGGTGTACTTCCTTGTCAACGAGATTCTCACCATCGCGCGTGAAGGTTATGAGGGCTATGCCTCTATCCAGATTGGGCTCTTTGGTTGGGCAGCCCTCGGCCTCATCCTGTTGGGAAGTCTGCTTATGCCGCTCGTAGCTTTCCGCGGCAACAAGTACCTCGACGGGATAGAGACCTCGGATTACGGCGTCCCAGTCGGCGGGCGCCCCGCAGGTACTCCAAACCCGCTGGCTGCTGGCACTGTGTCAGAAGTGAGCACCGAGAGCGCAGCCGCGCCCGGACACAATGCCGTGCCCGTTTCAGGCCAGAAATAACAACTAGTAGGAAAGGAGAATGACCATGACTACCAGCGCAATCCTGCTCTTTATCCTCTTCGTCGTCGTCATCTGGGGTGGACTAGTGGTGTCCTCCATCTGGCTAGCCCGCACTGACGATGACACTACGGGCGAGCTGGGCTCCGCCCCCGGTACGGATGACGAAGCCCTGTCACATCGCGTTCATCAGCGCAGTTAAATTTCCACCACTGTGCGTCCGTGGCGGGTGCCGGCACGCAGTTCCTTGGCGGCCGCGGTGACGGCGTCGAGCGGCACGGTTTCCGTAATGGAGTGCAGCAGGTCGAGGTCCAGGTGATCGTCGAGAAGCTGCCAAGCAGCCTCACGCACCGCGCGCGGAGCATCGACGGAGTTGCCACCCGCCAGCACGATGCCACGCAGGATGAACGGCAGCACCGAAGCCGGCAAGTCTGGGCCGGCCGCCATGCCGGTGGCTGCGACAACACCACCCCAGCGCACCTGCGCCAGAACGTTAGCCAAAACAGTGGAGCCAGCGGTGTCGATGGCGCCGTCGTAAAGCGCCTTTTGCAGCGGACGCCCAGTTTCCGAGAGCGCAGCGCGGTCCAAAATGTGATCCGCACCCAGCCGAGTGAGGTACTCCGATTGGGAGTCCACGCGGCCAGTCACAGCGGTGACCTCGTAGCCGGCAGACTTGAGCAACTGCACGGCGATGGAGCCCACGCCGCCTGTCGCGCCGGTGACGAGGATGTGACCTTCCGTCGTGCCGTGCGTGCGCAGCTGGTTCACGCAGATAGCCGCGGTGTAGCCGGCGGTGCCGATGGCAGCAGCATCGTGGGCGCTGAAGCGCTCCGGAACGGGAATGGTGGCCTCACCGTTGACGCGCTGCTGGGTGGTGTAGCCGCCGTGACGGAACTCGCCCAGGCCGTCGCCGAAGGCTGCGACGAGCTGGCCCGGTTTCAAACGCTCATCCGTGGTTTCTTCCACGGTGCCGACGACGTCAATGCCGGGCACGAGTGGGTCGATGCGCATGACGCCCTTATCGCCCTCCAAAGCCATGGCGTCTTTGTAGTTAAGGGAGGAAAACTGAACATTGACCAGCGTGTCCCCTTCTGCCAGAACCTGCTCGTCCTGGAAAGCCTGGGAAACGCCGGACTCGGTGCGGGTGACAATGAGTGTGCTCATGCGCACTATCCTACCGACACTGTGAAGCAGCCTCTTGGCAGCAAATGCACTAGGAACTTGTCAGCTTTTCCTCTTACAGTGGCCACCATGAGCACCACAGAGCTACGCCACACTCGAAACCGGCTTGCGCCCGTGCCGGATCCGTACCGGCATGTGCTTCGCGACGCCCTCCTAGTCACCCTCCTCGCCCTTGTCACCGTGGGGCTAGCCACGCTGGGCAAGCCCTTCATGGAGATCCCGGGAGTCGTGGATGGCTCTGCGCATGCGGTACGCAAGGTGAACCTGCACCTCTTTGGCGGTTTTGAGACGGCCTCGGTGTGGTATGGAGCGTGGAGCGATCTCTTTGGCAACATCCTTCTTTTTATGCCCTTCGGTGCGGCCGTGTACGTGGTGGGGCGCTCTCTGCGCCGGATTCGCTGGGGTCTCGGTGGAGCACTACTGGCAGGTCTCATGGTGAGCCTGGGGATTGAAACTGCCCAGTACGTCTTCTGCCTAGGCTTTAGCGATATTGATGATGTCCTTTACAACACCGTGGGCAGTGTTCTGGGGGCACTTCTTATGGCGCGGCTGAGCCGTGAGGCACGAATGAAGATCCTGCAACGCCTTGGCTTTCTCCTAGCACTGGCATCAGTGGCGCTTATCGGAGCCATGCTGCTGAACTAGGCGTTTGCTAACTTATGCGTTCGGCGATGGTGGTCGCTACCTGTCGCGCATAAGGAGAAACACCGGTAATCGTGGCCGAACCAGGACCAGTCCACGAGCCGTAGCCCACGGGAAAGAAACCTTCCACCGTGGGCTTTCCGTTACGGAGCAGCCCGGTAAAAGGGCGCAGGGCGGGCCTAAAACCGGTAGCCCAGATGAGATCACTAAAGCCCTGCTCGGTGAGTTCATCGAGGGAATCGAACATCGGGGCAGCGCCTAACAGCCCGCTATCCCGGGCCTTGAGCACCGGCGGGACCATGACGATGTCACCCAGTTCCGACTCCGATCCGGGATCGGGCTCCCCCTTTGCCAAGGCGAGCATGCGCTGCCGGTTGCGGCTAAAGAGCACGCGGCCGTCCACGTCATCCGGCATCCACCGCGGCGGATGCGTGGTAAACCACGTGGTGTCCACGCCTTCCAGGGCAAGCTCGGCGGCGATTTGGGCACCTGAGTTGCCTGCGCCCACGACGGCGACACGCCCCGCATCGTGCTGTGCGTCGGGGAGAAACGGCGCGGGGCCGGGGTAATTCGCCGTGTGCCATTGGCGGCCCGCAAACGCGCCGGGGTAGAAGGGGATAAAGGGCGCGGACCACGTACCCGTGGCCGCCACAACGGTGCGGGCTAGGAACTCCCCGCGGTTCGTGGTGAGGCGGAAGAACGGAGCGTCGTACAGTACATCGGTGACATTTACCCCATGCCGAACGGGCAGGTCATAGCGCTCCTCGTAGCGCGTGAGGTAGTCGACCACATGGGTTGCCGGCGGAAACCCGGGGTAGTGCGGCATGGGCCAGCCGGGAAGAGTGGAGGACTCAGCATCGCTAAACAGCGTCAGCGAGTCCCACACGTGCTGCCAGGCACCGCCGGGGGAGGGGTTGGCGTCGAGGATGAGAAAGTCGAGCTTCTTTTTGCGCAAGTAGTAGCCGGTGGCGAGGCCGGATTGGCCACCACCGACGACGATGCAGTCATAGGTATGCATTGGCTTAAATGAGTTTGCGCTCGCGGGCAGCGGACACCGCAGCGGTACGGGTCTCCACTCCGAGCTTCTGGTAGACGTGGATCAGGTGGGTCTTGACCGTGGCCTCAGAGATGAACAGCTCCTGCGCAATCTGCTTATTGGACTGTCCCGTGGACAAGGCCTGAAGGATCTCCAATTCACGGGCAGAGAGTGCCGTCTCCGGCTGGGCTAGGCGCTCCGCCAGGAGGTTGGTGACCTCGGGGGCTAACGTGCGCTTTCCCGCAGCGGTGTCGAGGACCGCGTTATGCAGGGCTTCCTCAGGAGCGTCCTTGAGGAGGTAGCCCATTGCGCCAGCTTCGACCGCGGCGAGGATATCCGCCTGGGTGTCATAGGTGGTGAGGATCAACACCGGTGGGCCGTTGAGCTCACGCACGCGCCGGGTGGCGGCGATACCATCGACATCCGGCATCTGGATGTCGCAGACGACTACGTCGATCGGGGGGACGTCGTCAAGCAGCAGCTTCTCTACTGCCGAACCGTCAGAGCCTTCCAGAACCACATCAATGTCGTGGAACGTGTTGAGAATGGCGCGCAGCCCGGCGCGGACCACGGGGTGATCATCGATGAGCATCACGTTAACCATTGCGGCTGCTTCCTGTTGGGAGTCGCACCGCGAGCGCGGTGCCGGCCGGTGAGGATTCTACCTGGACGGAGCCACCGACGCTGCGAACACGCTGCTCCAAGCCGGTCAGGCCGAAGCCTTGTGGGCCGTCGATGCCGCGGCCATCGTCGACCACGTCCAAGGTGATTTCATCTGTGAAAGCGCCCAGCGTAACTACTGCACGGTTGGCGTCGGCATGCTTCATCACGTTGGTCAGGCCCTCGCGCGCGGAACGCAGAATGACGTGGTGGAGCTCGGTAGGCACCTCGCCGCGGCCGGTGAGTTTGAGGCTCAACTGCGTGCGCAGACCCAGACCGTGTGCCTGGGCCTGGAGCTCATCTACCAGTGCACGTAGACCTTCATCGATGGAGGAGGTTGGGGCGGCGAGTTCTTTGACGAAGCGACGAGCTTCGGCGAGGTTGTCCTTGGCCACCTTCTCAATGAGTTCGAGCTGCGCGGTGGTCTCCTCTGGGTCCGTGCTGTTTTTGGCAGCGCGGCTGAGCAGCACGATGGAGGATAGGCCCTGGGCCACGGTGTCATGAATCTCCCGGGAGAGCCGCTCGCGCTCCTCCAGACGGCCGGCTTGGTGCTCGGTGGCGGCGAGTTCCTCCTGTGTTTCACGCAGTTGCTTGGCGACGGCCGCGTGGTGCACCGCCTCCGCCTGAATCTTGCGGGCCGCGTGATAGACGGCCACGGCGAAACAGGTGCCGATGAAGGGACCGATGGCGGCAGCCGCTGTCCATGCCTGGGGATGTAGCCAGGCGGGGATAAAGGCGGCGATGGCCCACAGCACAACGCTGGCGAGGATGCCAGGCCAGAAGGGAAGAGCATGGACAAAGACGAAGACCAGGGGGAATTCCATCCACATGAAGTCTTGGGCATGCACCATGAGGCCGATCCACAGCAGGCAGAGCGCAGCGAGCCACAGCGTGGTGGGTACGGGCTTGGCGGGCTTGCGGGCAGCGTAGAGCACGAAGCCGGCGTAGACCACGGCGAGGGCAATCGAGAGCCCGAGGACTCGGGCATCGAGCCGGTTATCGGCCCAGGCGCGGAGTACGCCGAAGACCAGCAGGAATCCGAACATGACGTGGAGGCCAACGGTCCACAGGCTGTTTCGCATCATCACGCCGATCCAGCCTATCGCCTCAGCGGTTGAGGCCGAATCAACCAACTGGTTGAGTGAAGGTTCAACTAGGTACCCGATTACTTTCTCTTCGCGCGTGAGCAGTATGAATACTATGTTCCTTGCATTGAGAGAGATAGTCACCGCCCGTGGTCGTTTCTTCCTGATCGGCGGCGTCGTGGCTCTAATTACGTTGTTGCTCGTTATGCTGTCCGGCCTGACCCAAGGCCTGTCCAAGCAAAATACGTCCGCCCTGGAGGCGCTCGGTGAAAACACCCCGAACGTGACGTTTTCTACCGAGGACCCGTCCTTTACGGAATCAGAAATCTTCGCTGAAGACGTCACCGCTGGTGCTATCCCGCTGGGCGCTACCCAGACCAAGCTTGACGGACAGGGCGGCGTAGCTGTCTTCGGTCTGCCGGCTGGTACTGAGATCCCCGGTACGGACACCCTCATCCCGGATCGCGGCATGGTTCTGAGCGAATCTATCGACGAGGAGATGAACGCGCCTTCCCAGGCCACGCTCGGTGGCGTGGATCTGGACGTGCGCGGCGCGGTGCCGGATGAGTACTACTCCCACTCCCCGGTCGTATGGGTAGACACCGCCACCTGGCAGAAGGTCTCCCACGCCCGCGAGGACATGGTGGGTGTTGCCCTGTTGAGCGCGGAACCGACTGATAGCTCCGTCTCGATGGCTAAGGCCCTGTCTGGCCTGCCGGCTTATAGCTCGGAGCGCGGTTCCCTGCTCACCATGCAGGCATTCCTCTACGGCATTTCCGCCCTGGTGACCATTGCTTTCCTCAGCATCTGGACCATCCAGCGCACCCGTGACCTGTCCATCCTCCGCGCTCTTGGTGCCAGCGTGACGTACTTGCTCAAGGACGCTATTGCCCAGGCGGCCATCATCCTCGCCGCCGGTGTGGGCGCCGGCGCGCTCGTCGGCTGGCTGCTGGGCCTCGCCGCACAGGGCACCGTGCCCTTCGAGGTTTCTGTAATGACGGTCATCGTTCCCGCACTCGGCATCTGGCTGCTCGGCATCGCCGGTGCCTTCCTCGCCACCCGCCGCGTATCCAAGATCAATCCGCTCGACGCCCTAGGAGGCAACGCCTAATGACTACCACTGCTACTCCTGCTCTGTCCCTTCGCGACATCGTGGTGACCTACCCCGACGGCGAGTCCCGTGTTACCGCTCTGGATGGTGTGAGCCTAGACGTGAAGCCTGGCGAGCTCACCGCTGTCATTGGTGAGTCCGGCTCCGGCAAATCGACCTTGCTATCCGTAGCCGCCGGCCTCATCGAGCCTGATTCCGGAACCGTCGAGATGCACGGCACCCGCGGCCTCATCTTCCAGCAGGCCAACCTCATTGCATCTCTGACCGCGCGTGAGCAACTACTCATCATCGACCACTTGGAAGGCCGAAAGCCACGCCAGGATCGTGCCGATGAGCTCTTAAGCTTCGTGGGCCTTGAGGACTTTGGTAACCGCCGTATGAACCAGCTGTCTGGTGGTCAGCGCCAGCGCGTCAACATTGCCCGCGCTCTTATGGGCCAGCCGTCCGTGTTGCTGGCGGACGAGCCGACCTCTGCCTTGGACTCCAAGCTTTCGCGTGAGATTGCCAAGCTTCTGCGCGGTGTTACCGAAGACTTCGACACCGCAACCCTGTTCATTACCCACGACCGTAGCCTGCTTGATTACGCTGACCGTGTCCTCGAAGTCAAGGATGGCAAGGTTTCCGCTTACTCGGAGGTCGCGGCCTAGCCCTCGCTATTAATTCAAGGAACTAATTTTCCTCCTCGGTGCCCGAACCAGGCGAGTACGGAGTACATTAGTACTTCGATATGCTTCGACCTCGCCGCCTACGGGTAACCCCTACCGACTATGAGCGCATGCAACAATGGACCCCGCTGCATGCGCTCATGTTGACGATTACCATCGCTGCCTGCGGTGTCTTTATCGTCGGCGCTCGCCGCGTTAAAGGCACAAGCCGTGAAAAGTTCGTCCGCCAGATGGTCGGCTGGGTCCTTTTGGTCCTCGGCACCGCATGGACAGTTATTTCCCTGGACCCTTCCCAGTTCGATATCCGGGAGTCCCTCCCGCTGCACCTTTGTGACGTGCTGCGTCCCATCTTGGCGCTCGGCCTTATTACCGGCAACGAGCATGCGCTGACCCTGACGTATTTCTGGGGCATCATCCTTAACCCGCAGGCCATCATCACCCCGGATGTCATCTACTACTTTGCCCCGCGCTGGCTGCGTTTTAGCACCTACTGGTTCTTCCACATCGTGGCCCTCGCCGTGCCGTTGGGTCTGACCTTTGGCTTAGGCTATCGGCCGACGTGGAAAGGCTACCGCTTTGCCGTGAAGGTCACGCCCATCTGGATGGCCATCGCCATGGCGGTCAACGCCAAGACAGACGGCAACTACGGCTTCCTCAACCACGCGCCGGGCAGTCCCTCCATCATCAACCTGCTGGGTCCCTGGCCTGGCTACATCGCGGCAGAGACTCTTGCCGTCGCGGCAGCATGGGCCGGAATGACGTGGCCGTGGGAAAACACCTCGCTGCGTCGCGGAACCGTGCCGGTGGGCACTCGGGGACTGCTGCGCAAGTCCGTCGGTACTGCGTCCGGGATCCTGCGCCGGGCCACTGTACGTTTTCGTAAATAGTGGCCCGCAAATCGCGAAATTCTAGGGCTTCGTTGCGAAAACGTACCAAGACGGCGGCGGCCAGGTACGGATCGATCAAATAAGGCCCCAGATCTTCGGATTTTTGGGGTGCTATTTGATCGAAACGTACTTAGTAGCGGAGCTAGCGCTCCGCGTTGAGGAGCCGGGCAATGGCCTGTGGGATGGCTGCGGCGATCTGGGAGGACGAGCAGGGCGCGAAGCCGTCGGGGGTTTCGGCCGCGATGGCCGCCGCGTGCGCGTGGATGGCCCCGGCGTGGAGAACTTCGGCGATGACCTCAGTGGGGGATGCGGCGGGCGCGGTGGCGGAAAGCTGAGCCATGACCGCACCGAGGATGCCGGAGAGCACGTCGCCGGAGCCGGGAGTCGCGGCATAGGAATGGCCGGAATTGAAGGAGTACTGCGGCTGGCCGGGTGCGGTGACGCGGGTGAGGCGGCCTTTGAGCAGGATGATGCTGTTCAGTTCCTCGGCTAGCTCGCGGAGGGCGCGGCTCCAGCCGGTAGCCGCATCGGGCGAAGAGCCGAAGGTGGCCTCGTAGAGGCGGGTGAATTCGCCTTCGTGTGGGGTGAGGATGGTCAGCGGATGATCGGTGACTGTCCGGCGCAAGGAGGTGTTGCGCGCCAGAAGCGTGAGGGCGTCGGCATCGATGACGGTGGGCAGACCTTGTGCCAGTACCTTTCGCAGTTCGGAGGCCGCCGCCGAATCGGTGCCGCGGCCGGGACCCACGACCCACGCCTGGGCGCGCCCAGCGGAGACGACATCGGGGTGGCAGACCAGCTCGGGGAGAAGCGCGGTAATGGTGTTATCGCCGATGAAGCGCACCATCGACGGCGTGGCCCGCACCGCCGCGGTGGCGCACAGAATGCCCGCGCCCGGGTAAGCCTCACTGCCGGCAGCGAGGGCGACGACGCCACCGGAATACTTATCGGAACGCGCGGCGGGAGTGGGATCGGTCATGGGGCCGGTGCAACCGACGGGCCAGGGACGAGTGAGGCGCCCGCCAGGAAGATCGAGTTCGCCCGGGAGCCACTCCCAGGGCGTCGGAACGGTGGGTTCATGGGCGATGAATGCGGCAGGATTATCCAGCTCAGCGAGGGCCTCAGCGAAGGAAGGTGCGCCGGGTAAGAAGAGGTCGGAGACCACCACCTGTCCACATTCAGCGGCCAACGCGTGGCCCAGTCGCGGTGAGCCAAACGTGACGGTGACATTGGCCTCGACAGCATCCGCGGCGACAACGCCGGTATCGGCATCAACACCTGTGGGCATATCGACGGCGACAACGGGCACGCTGGTAGCAGTGGCCTCGCGGTAGAGCGACAGCGCGGCGCCGGTCAGGCCACGGGCGGAACCGAGGCCCGCGATAGCGTCGATAAGCAGTGCGGTGCCTGTCGGCAGCGCGGACATAGGAGGAAGGACCGTGGCACCCGCGGCGAGGAAGGCCTCCAGTGCTGCCTCGTGGTGCTTCTCGGGGACTAGGGCATGGACGGTGATACCACGCTCGGCCAAGAGCGCGCCGGCAAAGAGTCCATCGCCGCCATTGCCGCCCGGCCCAGCGAGAATGACAACCGCGCCGGGGTGAGCAGCCAGCATCGAGGTGGCAGCTTCCGCCACCGCTGCGGCGGCAAGTTTCATGAGCTGATCCGGCTCCGATTGCTGGGCTAGAAGCTGCTCTTCAGCAGCACGAACAGTGGCAACGGTATAAGCAGGGCGCATACCCTACGAGTCTAGCCCTGGCAGGTAGGGCACCAGAAGAGGTTGCGGCCCTGTATGACCTTCTCCTGTATCTCCGTGCCGCACACATGGCAGGGCTGCCCGGCGCGGCGGTAGACGTAGACCTCGCCGCCGTGGTCGTCCTTGCGCGGCTCGCGGCCCATGGCCTCCGGGGTATGGGCTGGGCGGACGGTGTCGATGCGGCCGTGTTCCACGCCGTAATCCATGAGACCTACCAAGTCAGACCAGATTGCATCGAACTCGGCGCGGTCGAGCTGACTGCCGGGGATGAAGGGGGAGAGTGCTTGGCGGAAGAGCGCCTCGGCGCGGTAGATGTTGCCAACTCCGGCGAAGAGGCCTTGGTCCATGAGCATCGCGCCGATACTGCGGCGTGAGGCATGTACCCGGGCCCACAGGGCATCGGGGTCAGCATCCTCACGCAGCGGATCCTGGCCCACCTTCGCCACCTTGGCCTGGTACTCCTCCTCCGTAATGAGTGTGCAGAACTGCGGGCCGCGCAGGTTCGCGGCCATCGTTCCGTTATCGATGCGCAGCCGGATTTGCCCCCACACATCAGCGGAAGGCTCAAAGCGCAGGGACCCAATGAGCCCCAAATGGATGTAAATCACGTGGCGCGGGCTGTCCGCATCGAAGTGGAGGAAGAGGTGCTTGCCAAAGGCTTCGGCGAGGGAGAGGGGTGAGGCGTCGACAAGCGCGGCCTCCGCAGCAAACCTGCCCTGGGGGCTGCTCACAGCCAGCGGCGCGCCGCGAAAGTCCGCATTGAGTGTCCGAGCAAGGCGGTGAATAACGTGTCCCTCAGGCATGTCAGGAAGTCTACGCGGGGGCAGTGCTGCTGTAGACTTTCCGGGTACTACCCGTTGAACGGAAGGGCCTAAATACTATGGGGCGCGCAATCGGTTTTGACCGTGAAAAATACATTGAGCTGCAGTCGGAGCACATCAACGCTCGACGCAAAGAAATCGGTGGGAAGCTTTACCTGGAAATGGGTGGCAAGCTTTTCGATGACATGCATGCCTCCCGCGTGCTGCCCGGTTTTACCCCGGATAACAAGATTGCGATGCTCGAGCGCATCAAAGATGACGTAGAAATCCTCGTCTGCATCAACGCCAAGGACATCGAGCGCCAAAAGATGCGCGGTGACCTGGGGATCCTCTACGAAGACGATGTGCTGCGGCTTGTCGACGTCTTCCGGGGCCGCGGATTCCTTGTCAATAACATCGTCATGACGCAGCTCGAGGACGGCAACAGCCAGGCGGAGGCCTTCATCGAGCGCCTCGAGCGCCTGGGGCTGACGGTGGCACGCCACCGCGTTATCCCGGGCTACCCCGCCAATATCGACCTCATCGTCTCCGAGGAGGGGTTGGGCAAGAATGACTACGTGGAGACCACCCGTGACCTTGTGGTGGTCACCGCGCCGGGGCCGGGCTCCGGCAAGCTGGCTACCGCGCTGTCGCAGGTCTACCACGAGAACGTGCGCGGCGTGCAGGCGGGCTACGCCAAGTTTGAGACCTTCCCCATCTGGAACCTCCCGCTGGATCACCCGGTGAACCTGGCCTACGAGGCAGCCACGGTGGACCTCAACGACGCCAACGTCATCGACCACTTCCACCTCTCCGCGCACGGCGAGTCCACGGTGAACTACAACCGCGACGTCGAGGCCTTCCCGCTGCTGAAGTCCCTGCTTGAGCGCCTGACCGGCACCGTTCCCTACCAGTCCCCGACGGACATGGGCGTGAACATGGTGGGCTTCTGTATCACCGACGACGAGGTCTGCCGCGAGGCCTCCCGACAGGAAATCATCCGTCGCTACTTCAAGACTTTGGTGGAGGAGGCCCGCAACGGCCTCGACTCCACGCAGTCCGAGCGTGCCGCCGTGGTCATGGCGAAGGCCGGCATCAAGTCCACCGACCGCCCGGTGGTGCTCCCGGCGCGTCAGAAGGCGGAGGAGACCGACGGCCCGGCGTCCGCGCTGCAGCTTCACGACGGCATCATCATCACCGGCCGCACCTCCCCACTTCTGGGCTGCTCGGCGGCCACCTTGCTCAATGCGCTCAAGCACCTGGCGGGCATCGACGATGACCTGCACCTGCTCTCGCCGGAATCCATCGAGCCGATCCAGACGCTGAAGACCAAGCATCTGGGTTCGCAGAACCCGCGCCTGCACACCGACGAGGTGCTCATCGCACTCTCTGTCTCCGCGGCCAAGGACGAGAACGCCCGCCGCGCGCTCGACGCACTGAAGGAACTCGAGGGCTGCGATGTCCACACCACCACCATCTTGGGTTCCGTGGATGAGGGCATCTTCCGCAACCTAGGTGTCCTGGTGACCTCCGATCCGGTCTTTGCCCGCAAGAGCGCGCTGTACCAGAAGCGCTGAGACTCCACCGAAAAATTGGGGATCTTGCCATTAGCAGGCCTAGACTTGCGGGCGTGACTATTGGCAAGATTCTCCTCTACTACTGCTTTACTCCCATTGAGGACCCCACCGCGATCATGCTGTGGCAGCGTAACCTCTGCGAGAAGCTCGGGCTGAAGGGCCGCATCCTCATTTCGGAGCACGGCATCAACGGCACCGTGGGCGGGGACATGGAGGCCTGCAAGCGCTACGTGCGCGAAACCCGCGAGTACCCGGGCTTCAAGAAGATGGAGTTCAAGTGGTCCGAAGGCGGTGCGGAGGATTTCCCGCGCCTCTCGGTTAAGGTGCGCGATGAGATCGTGGCCTTCGGCGCGCCGGGTGAGCTCAAGGTGGATGAGAATGGCGTCATCGGCGGCGGCGTTCACCTCAAACCCGAAGAGGTCAACAAGCTAGTAGAAGAGCGCGGCGAGGAGGTCGTCTTCTTCGACGGACGCAATGCCATGGAGGCGGAAATCGGCAAGTTTAAGAATGCCGTGGTGCCGGACGTGCGCACGACGCATGACTTCATCGCCGAAATCGAGTCCGGAAAATATGACTGGATGAAGGACAAGCCCGTGGTCTCCTACTGCACGGGCGGCATCCGTTGCGAAATCCTCTCAGCGCTGATGAAGAACAGAGGCTTCAACGAGGTCTATCAAATCGACGGCGGCATTGTGCGCTACGGCGAAAAGTACGGCAACGATGGCCTGTGGGAAGGCTCGATGTACGTCTTTGATAAGCGCATGCACCACGAGTTTGGCCAGGGCCTAGAGGATCCGGGCTTCATTCAGCTGGGCCACTGCGTGCATTGCGGGGCGGGAACCAACACGTTCCATAACTGCATTAATGAGGACACGTGCCGTAAGCAGGTGCTCATCTGCGATGACTGCATCCAGCATGTGGAAACACAGCACTGCGGCCGGCCGGATTGCGCCGAGGTGGCAGCCGCCCAGGCGCAGGGCTAGTTTTCGATAACCGGGGCGAGCAGGATCTGGATATCGTTGATACACCAGATCATGAAGTTGCCGGCCATGACCCAGAAGATGGCCATCCAACCGCGCCAGCGCACATAGGCCTTGAGCTTGCGCACCATGATGACGGCGCAGCCGATCATGCCGATGAAGGGGATGATCAGCGTCGTCGTGGCGAACACGGTGCGCTGGGTCCTCGTGCAGAGCCAGGCGGCATACTCGGCGCGGAGGCAGTTGGTCGTGGTTCCGGCGACTTTAAAGATGCCCGCGAGGAGAAGCGCATAGAGCGCTGAGCCGATAAGGATGGCAATCATAAACCACAGAGCTTGGCGCGAGGAGCGGCGGTTGGCTTCGGCGACGGCGAGGGGGTCGGGTTCGTCGGCAAGCTCGTCAAATGTGCGGGGCTCGGGGCGAGGCAGGTTCGTATAGTCCGCGTCGGACGTGAGATCGTTTTCGGGGTGCTCAGCTGCCATGGTCTGCCAGTCTAACGCGCTTCGGCGGTGTAGGTGCTGGGGCAGACCAGCACGGGCACGCCCAAGTGCGGGAGCAGCTCGGTGGCGGTGCTGCCGATGAAGACGCGCTCGATGGGGCCCATGGGGTCGGAGCCTAAGCAGAGGAGGTCGCCCTTCTTCCACTTCAGCGAGTCCACCGCGCCGGACCAGCCATGGCCGCTGCCGATGGCCGTCGTGACCGAAAGCTCGGGGTAGGCATCCGCGATGAAATCGTGGGCCCGGTCCAACAACGAAAGCGAATGCTCGCGCCAATTGGGGGCATCGGAAGGAAAGGTGGGGGAGTATTCGAGGGGGACGTCGACAAGCCCCTTGGCTGAAAACGCCAGGATGCGCAGGGGGATACCGCCGCGCTGCGCAATGCAGGCCGCGTGCATGAGAGCGGGATCATCGGCGCTGCCAAGATCGGTGAAAGCAAAGTTAATGCGGGTGATGCCGTGCTTAGACAGCTTGATGCCGCGCGGAGTCAAGCCCACCGGAAGCGGCGCATAGTGCAAAAGCGCATCGGCGGTAGAGCCCGAGAAGAAACGGCCCTTGGGTGCGGATTGGTTTGCGCCGAGGAGGATGACGCTCGCGTTAAATTCCTTGGCCGCCTCCTCCAAGAGCTGCGGGCGCGAGGGCCCTGCGATGAGAACGGAGACATTCTTATCGAGCTGGGACTTGTCCACCCCAGCCGCGTTCAATGCCTGTTTGACGGCCCGCTCGCAGGCGGCGCGCTCCTTCTTGAACCACTTTTTATAGGAACCGGTGAGCTTGCTGAGCGACGTCACGGTGAGTGGTTGCGAAATAGTAGATACCACGCGGATCTGAACGGGCGTGGAACGCGCGATCCACGCGGCAAACTCGATAGCTTCCGTGCCGGTGGAGCTGGGGCTCCACGAAACAAGGACGCGGAGCGGAGGGACCGTGGCGTCTGGGGTGCACTGTCCTTCCGCGGGGTGTGAAGAATTCTTAGCCATTCATCAAAAGGTTCGGGGTCGTTTTATTCATTATCGGCCCTTCACGCCTTAAAATAAAAATCCGCTCTACCGGCGCTTTTTGGTCTATTTTCCTTCCATGATTGGCCGGTAGACATCGGCCAGCTTGGAGATCAGGTTAACCAGGGAGTTGGCATCCTTGATGTCGTCCGGATCGAGCCAACGCAGGATCTCTGCCAAAGCCGCCGCACGCTGGCGAGAGACGATGGTCAGCTCGGATTCACCGAGCTGGGTAAGGGCGACGAGGACACCGCGGCGGTCCTTCTCGTCGCGGTGGCGTTCCACGAAACCTTGGCGTTCCAATTGGTACAGCGCATTGGAGGCGGTAGGCATCCGGATGAGCTCTGCCTGGGCGATGGTGCTCACGCGCGAAGGGCCGCGCATGCGCAGCTGGTTCATGATGGAGACCTGCGACGTGGTGAGGGATGTGCCCTCTGTCGTGCGCTGGAAAATGAGCATGAGTTTGTTGAGCGCGGGCTGGATCTGGCGGGCGACTTCCAGGGCATCCTCGTAAGGGATCGGGGATTCGATAGTTTCTTCACTCATGGAAAATAAGTGTAGCTAGTAATCCCACGGAGCGGTAGTTAGCCGATTAAAAAATTTGGTTTCGCACCGCGAAGTACTATGAAAGGGTCTAGATTGTTGACGCCGCCGGCACTACACTGTCCGGCGTGAATTCTCCGTCAAAGGCAGAGTCTGCAAAGACAAGGCTAGAAGTGGCCTACCGCAACGAAGTCTCTTATGAATGGGAGCGTGCACAGCATCTGCGTGAGCTTCGCGCGGGAAAGGTGACGCGGGAAGAGCTATGTGATGCCGACTTTCTCCTTCGCGCGGCGGCGGAACACCATGGCGTCGACATGCGCAAGCCGTGCCCGGTGTGTGAATCAGACATGCGGCTGACCCGTTGGGTTTATGGAGATGCTTTAAAACGCCGGGCGGGAAGTGCGCGGAGCGCTGCGGAAATTGCGGACATGGCCGCAGAAGGGCTGGAATTTACCGTGCATTTTGTGGAAGTGTGTCCGGCGTGCCGCTGGAATCATCTGCTTCGAGCTGCCACGGTCTATGCTCTAGGGTAGTTTTGGCTTCCCAGTTCACGCCGGTAAGCTGCATGTATTTACAGTTTCTGTACAGGATTGATGAGGACACGGATCAGTGACCGAAAAGGAAACCTCCGGGCGAAAGTCAGGTAATCGCAGGAAGAGCACCTCACAGAGCGCTCAGCGTTCGTCCGGCCGCAAGCGCCGCTGGCCGTGGATCGTGCTGGCTGTTTTGTTTGTACTAGTGGGCATTCCTGCCCTGCTCTTCGGCTACGCGTATACGCAATACGACGTCCCCGGGCCCAAGGAGCTGCAGCCGAGCCAGATCTCCACCATCGTCGCCGGCGATGGTGAAACTCAGCTGGCCAAGCTCGTTCCACCGGAAGGCAACCGCCGTCAGGTGACGTTGGATGAGATCCCGGATTACGTAGAGGACTCGGTCCTCGCCGCCGAGGACCGTGAGTTCTGGACGAACTCGGGCTTTTCCTTCACTGGTCTGGGCCGCGCCGTCTTGGGCAAGCTCACGGGTGATAGCACCGCCGGTGGTGGTTCCACCATCACCCAGCAATACGTGAAGAACACTCTGGTGGGTGACGAATACTCCTACGTCCGCAAGATCCGTGAGCTCATCTACTCGGTGAAGATGACCAATGAGTGGGCCAAAGAGGACATCCTGAACGCCTACCTCAACACCGTGTACTTCGGCCGCAATGCCTACGGCATCGAGGCTGCCTCCAATGCCTACTTCAATAAGGACGCCAAGGACCTCACCGTGGAGGAAGGTGCCATGCTCGCCGGCCTCATCCAGTCTCCATCGGTCTTGGATCCGTGGGTGGATGAGGAACGCTCGCAGAACCGCTGGAACTACGTCATGGACGGCCTGGTTGAGATGGGCGATCTGGATGCGGCTGAGCGTTCCCAGATGGCTTTCCCGGAGACCCGTGATCCAAGCGAATACTCCGCCTACACCGAGGCGCCCGGCGCTTACGGCCACATCAAGAACCAGGTCATCGATGAGCTGTCCCGTGTGGGCATCACTGAGGATCAGCTGGCCACTGGTGGCCTGAAGGTGACGACAACCATTGATATGACCGTCCAGAATGCGTCGACGGATGCTGCTCATGCAGAGCTGGGAGTGCTGCAGGAAGATGCACGTGCAGCGGCGGTCACCATTGACCCGGCCACGGGTGCTGTGCGCGGCTACTACGGCGGTGACGATTCCAACGGCTGGGATTATGCCAATTCCCCGCTGCAGACAGGTTCAACCTTCAAGATTATGACCCTGGCCGCAGCGCTCCAGCAGGGCATCGATCTCAATACTTATTACTCCTCGGCGCCCTACCAGCTGCCTGGATCGCAGCTCGTGACCAACGACGTGGGTGCCGGCTGCGGTAGCTGCTCCATCGCTGAGGCAATGAAGAATTCTTATAACACGTCCTTCCTGCGCCTCCAGGATGACTTGGAAAACAAGACGCAGGACACCGCGGATATGGCGCATGCGTTGGGCGTGCCGCGCAGTCTTCCGGGGATTGAAAAGACCCTCACTGAAAATGGTGGAACGCCGTACGAGGGCATCGTGCTGGGCCAGTACCAGTCGCGTCCGCTCGATATAGCGACGGCAATGGCCACCTTGACCAACCAAGGCATATGGCATCAGCCGCACTTCGTGGAAAAGGTAGAAAACGCTGCCGGCGAAGTCCTCTACGAGAACCCGACCGACGGCGGTGAACGCCGTGTCTCCGCCAACGTGGCCAACAACGTGATCTCCGCGATGCAGCCAATTGCCGCATGGTCCAATGGTGCGCTAGCTGGCGGACGCCCGTCTGCCTCCAAGACTGGTACGACGCAGCTGGGCGATACGGGCCAGAACAAGGATGCGTGGATGGTCGGTTCCACGCCGCAGCTGGCTACAGCAGTGTGGGTAGGCACGGCCGACAACACCTCCGCAATCTTTAATCAGTGGGGCGGCATCATGTACGGCTCCAACTCGCCGACGAAGATCTGGAAGTCCATCTTGGACACCTCTCTGGCTAATGCTGAGCAGCAGACCTTCCCGCAGGCCTATCCGATCAACTACGGCGTCGGCAGCTGGGGTTCGGGCTATGTCTATGACCCGAGCCAGACCACGACGTGGGACCAGACCCCGGCAAGCCCGGAGGGCGAAGCCGCTGAGGGCGAGGGCGAGGCAAAACCAGAGGAAGGCCAACACCATGAGGAGGGGCATGGTGATGCCCCGGCGCAGCCGGCCCAGCCTGAGCAACCGGCTCAGCCCGCCGACCCTGAGGTCCCCTCGCTGGATGAGATTCTCAATGGAGATGGCCTCGACCAACTACTTGGCCAATAGGAGACTGATCCCTGGTGAGCCAACACATGACTTCTCAGCTAGTCCCTCTCTCTTCTGAGTCGATGGCCCGCGGCGCCGTCGACGCCCTGGGCGGGTCGACGGGGCGTTTTGCTCGCTCGGCCCACTCCGGGTGGTGGACTCCACTGCGAGTGATCATCACGCTGGCGTGGACATTCCTGGCGTTTGGGTTCTTGAGTAAGGCAACCTGTGCCGGTAGTCGCAAGGGCGAGGATGGCCTCATTAGCCTGAATTGGGACGGTAACCGTCAGTACACGTCCTTCTGCTACAACGACATCATCCCGCTCTACGGGGGCCGTGGACTAGACCAGCCGGGCTTCCCCTACGCCTATTCCTGGGTTGAAGGGGATATCACGCGCTACATGGAGTACCCCGTGTTGGCTGGCATGTTCCAGGGCGCCGTCGCTTGGCTGGCGCGCACCACCTACCCGGCCGTCGAGTGGATTGGGATTGCCGATGTCAGTTGGTACTTCGGGCTGACCGCGCTCATCATGTCCCTCGTGTGGGTAGGCACCGTGGTTATGGTCTTCCAGCTCACGGGCAACCGGGCGTGGGACACCGTCCTCATGGCAGCTAGCCCCCTCGTGGTCATGCATGCCTTTACCAATTGGGACATCCCGTCGGTGGCGTTCATGGTCGGCGCCCTGCTTGCGGTGACCAAGCGTAAGAACTGGCTCGCCGGCATCCTCATCGGGCTCGGCACGGCCTTTAAGCTGTGGCCCCTGTTTATTCTGGGTGCCTTTCTGGTGCTGGCCATCCGCAACAAGCGCTGGTCGCCGTTCATCAAGATGTTCGTGGCAACTATTGCGACGTGGCTCGTGGTGAACCTTCCCGTGGCGGTGGCCTACCCCGAAGCTTGGCGCGAATTCTTCCGGCTCAACCAAGAGCGTGGGGCGGAGTGGACCACGATCTACGCACTCCTGACTCGCGTTACGAACGTGAGCTTTGAGGCCGAATTCCTCAACACCTTCTCCCTCGTGGCCTTCCTTGTGAGCTGCGCAGCAATCGCCGTCATGGGGCTTAAAACCCCGCGTGCGCCGCGGGTGGCTGAGATGATCTACCTCATCATCATGGCCTTCCTTATCTTCAATAAGGTGTGGTCGCCGCAATACTCGCTGTGGCTCATTGTCCCGGCGCTCTTGGCGCTGCCACGGTGGCGCCTCATCTTTAGCTGGGCGCTTGCCGACGCCCTCCTCTGGCCCATCCTCACCTGGCACATGCTCGGCTCGGAGAACAAGGGCCTGCCGCACGAGATGCTGGACATCGCGGTGATCACCCGGGATGGTTTCATCATCGCCATCGGCGTGCTCATCATCCGTCAGATGTGGGGCAAGTCGGAAGACAAGGTTCGTGCCGCGCACGGTGGCAGGGATCCACTGGCGGGGGACTTTGCGCGATGACCATAACAATCGTGGGCATCATCTCCATCACGATAGGTTTCTTGTGCGTATTGGGTGCCTATTACCTGTTTCAGCGTTCTGAAGACCGAACCTGGCCCATCATGCTGGGGTTGCTGGCTCTGCTTTTCCTTACGGTGATACCTGCGAGTTCGGCAATCTTCGTCGCCGCGACTCACTAGGGGGCGGCCGAGGAGACAAGGGATTTCCTTTTCCGCCGGTCAGTGCGGTACTGTGTGAGGGTTGCTTGACGCAACAGACCCTCCTGCCATATCCGCAAAGGTGATATGGCCGATACCAATTACTAGACCATAGGAGGTGATGAGGTCCGTGCGTCACTACGAAGTCATGATCATTCTGGATCCCAATCAGGATGAGCGCACCGTAACCCCGTCCCTAGACAAGTTCCTCGAAGCAATCCGCAAGGATGGCGGCAAAGTCGAAAAGGTTGACGTGTGGGGCAAGCGCCGTCTTGCATACCCGATCAACAAGAAGGAAGAGGGCATCTACGCAGTCGTGGATCTGGAGTGCGAATCCCACTCCGTTCTCGAGCTCGATCGCCGTCTGAACCTGAACGACTCCATTCTGCGTACCAAGGTTCTGCGCACCGACAGCAAATAGCGGATACTGGGTTTCGAGCAATCCACGTAACCGATATTAAGGAGTAAAGACATGGCTCAGGGAGATACCAATATCACGGTCGTTGGCAACATTGTCGCCGACCCGGAACTGCGCTTCACCCCGGCGGGTGCCGCAGTGGCAAATTTCCGTGTTGCCTCCACCCCGCGTCGCTATAATCAGCAGACTTCCCAGTGGGAGGATGGCGAGGCCATGTTCCTCACCTGCAACGTGTGGCGCCAAGCCGCAGAAAACGTTGCGGAGACCCTGACCAAGGGCATGCGCGTTATTGTTACTGGCCGTTTGCGTCAGCGCTCTTACCAGACTCGTGAGGGCGAGAACCGTACTGTCTTTGAGATCGAGGTCGATGAGGTCGGCCCGTCCCTGCGTTATGCAACCGCTCAGGTAAACCGCAAGTCCGGCAACGGTGGCGGAAACTATGGCGGCGGCCAGCAGCAGGGTGGTGCTAACTACGGCGGCGGCAACCAAGGCGGTTTCTCCGGAAACCAGGGTGGTTTCTCTGGAAACCAGTCCCAGTCTTCTGCCCCGCAGCAGTCCCAGCAGTCGGCTCCGAGCAACGATCCGTGGAATTCGGCACCCCAAGCGGGAAGCTTTGGTGGTGCGGATGCAGAACCCCCGTTCTAAGACTGTCACGCAAGTATTCATTTAACTCAATTGAAAGGCAGGGATCATGAAGCTGATCCTCACCGCTGCCGTTGAGAACCTCGGCGCCCCCGGCGAAATTGTAGAGGTTAAGGACGGCTACGGACGTAACTACCTGCTTCCGCGCGGCCTGGCAATCGTTGCCACCCGCGGTGCTGAGAAGCAGATCGAGGGCATCAAGCGTGCCCAGGAAGCTCGCGCAATCCGCGACCTGGACCATGCACGCGAGATCCGTACCCAGCTGGAGGAGCTCAAGGACGTCAACGTCCCCGTGAAGACCTCCGAGTCCGGCAAGCTCTTCGGCTCCGTGTCCGCAGAGGACATCGTGAAGGCCGTTGCCGCCGCTGGCGGCCCGAAGCTGGACAAGCGCATCGTTGTGCTTCCCAAGGGCCTGGTCAAGAAGACCGGCAACTACCAAGTCGAGCTGAAGCTGCACGCTGACGTTATCGGCAAGGTGAACTTCTCGGTCGTCGCTGCCTAAGAACTAAGGCGCACGACGGTCACCCTCCGTCCAGCCGCGTGTGAGGCGCGGCGATGGTACGCCAGTAAGTGACCCTCAGACAACAGCAAGGTTTAAGGCCGTGCTCCTCCCACTATGTGAGGTGGTGGAAGGTGTACGGCCTTTAGCCGTTTTAGGCATGCGGGGTGGGGAATCGTCGCCAAGCACGGCATGTGGATAACTCGCGGAACCTGTGGATAAACCTGCGTGCAGTTTACAGTGAGTTTACTCACGCCGCCTTTTGTTAACCCGCAGGTAGCGCCTATTTCGGGTTGAAGACCCTACTTTTTCACGGGTTTTGTGCGTATATTCACACCTCGAAAAACAGGCTCTGACCTGCGGTAATTATCTGTGCTGGTCACAAGCTTGCAGAGTTATCCACAGGACTGACCTCGTGCTTTGCGGAGTTTTCGTCCGCTGAGCTGGTAATTCCACAGGGATCTGTGGATAACTGTGGGAGTTATGCCCAAGGGGCAGTGTCCATTGCCTCGGCTACACTGTTGTGTACTACGCGCGGTTGCCGCTTGGCACTGCCTTAAAGCCTGGCCGTCCGGCGCGGATAGAAGCTGAGATTTTCAGGGGCGGTCAGGGTGGGATCGATGAACGGTGGGATTGATGGACAATGACTAATGCCAGTTTTGATGACGATCAGGTTCCACCGCCGCCTGAACCGGTAGAGGAGGAACCCCGCCGCTCCTACCGTCAGGAGGAGCCGAAGCGTTACGGCGAATTCCGCCAGCCACCCGCGGACCGGGAAGCGGAGCAGGGCGTTCTTGGCGCTATGCTCTTGAGCCCGAACACGGTGATGGAGGTCATTGAAGAGCTAGAGCCGGAGGATTTTTACTACCCCGCGCACACGCTCATCTATCAGGCCATGATTGACCTCTATGCCGCGGGCACCGATATTGATGCGGTGATCGTGGCAGCTCGGCTCGATCGCTACAACAACCTCGAGCGGGTCGGCGGCGCGCCCTATCTGCACACCCTGCTGGCCACGGTGCCGACTGCCGCCAACGCTCGCTACTACGCGGAGATCGTGGCGGAAAAGGCGGTGCTGCGCAAGCTGGTCGACGCCGGAACCAGAGTTGTCCAGCTCGGCTTCCAAGGTTCCGAGGACATGGAGATCGAATCGGTTCTGGACCGCGCCCAGCAGGAAGTCTTCGCGGTGGCACAGAAGAAGACCACCGAGGACTACCGGGCACTGAGCGATCTTATCGATCCCACTATCGACGAACTCGCCGCCCTGCAGCAAAACGGTGTGGAATCGGGCGTGCCCACCGGGTTCATCGACTTGGATAACCTGACCAATGGCTTGCGCGCCGGCCAGATGATTATCGTCGCCGCCCGCCCCGGCGTGGGCAAGTCAACGCTCGCCATGGACTTCATGCGCTCGGCATCTCTGCAGCACAACAAGACCTCCGTGGTGTTTTCCTTGGAGATGTCCGCCTCGGAAATCGTCATGCGCTTGCTGTCGGCGGAGGCGGAAGTGAAGCTGTCGGATATGCGCGGTGGACGCGTATCGACTGAGGACTGGGCAAAGATCGATGACACCCTCAACCGCATCCAGGATGCGCCCCTGTTCATCGATGATTCCCCGAACCTCACCATGATGGAGATTCGCTCGAAAGCCCGCCGCCTCAAGCAGCAGCACGGGCTCGACCTCATTGTGCTGGACTATATGCAGCTGATGTCCTCGGGCAAGAAGGTGGAGTCCCGCCAGCAAGAGGTTTCGGAGTTCTCCCGCCAGCTCAAGCTGCTGGCCAAGGAGCTCGAGGTCCCGCTCATCGCGATTTCCCAGCTAAACCGTGGCCCAGAGTCCCGTACCGATAAGAAGCCACAGCTGGCGGATCTGCGTGAATCCGGCTCGCTCGAGCAGGACGCCGACATGGTTATGCTCCTGTATCGCCCGGACTCACAGGACCGCGATGATCCCCGCGCCGGTGAGGCGGACATCATCTTGGCAAAGCACCGTGGCGGACCGATCGACACAGTGAAGGTGGCGCACCAGCTGCACTACTCCAAGTTCGTCAACATGGCGCATGGTTAAATCACAGGTCCACCACGGCGTTGGGGTCACCCAACCGTGGGCTGAGAATGACTAAGACTAGGACCTGACTTTCCAGGTACGGGGGAGCGTGCTTTTTAAGAGGCTAAGCGCCTATTGAGTGAGGCTGCATGCTGCGGAATTTCTTCCATCGTCAGCATCGAGATATCGAGATCGCCACAAAATTCACGGAACTGCTGGTAGTTCTTCTTCTGCGCTGACGAGTTCGGCAATGTGGTGACAGCGACGATATCCAATTCGCGAGGAACAGAGATTAAAGTCTCACCAGCAGTAAGCTCACCGCCCGCCTGCTGCAACTTGTCCACCTTGAGCGTCCAAGAATCAATGGCCGCGCGCGTGATATTCGCATCAGAAGACCGGAAGTTAAATGCCTGATTAAGCTCGATAACTTCCTCATCATCGACAACCGCCAAAGTTAGATCCAGCTCGCGCCGGGCAACTTGGACGTCGGCGTCAAAGATGGTTGCTTTTTCCAGGCTTGGGAGTTGCTCGTATTGTTTGCGGATAAAGCGTCGTACCTGTCTGACGTCTTGTTGATGCTTGCCGGTGGGGGCTTCGCCAATGAGGGTCGAAAACAGTAGGTCGGTGGCCTCATTGAGGTTTGCAGCGTCCATGCTTTGCATGGGGTGAACCTTGATGAGGTTGTTCCAGTGTCCGCTAATGAATTCGAGATAGCTCGACAGCGTGTGTTGCCCGTCAAGGTTGAGCGGCTCGGTTGTCGTTGTCAGCTTCTTGAGGTCGGCTTTGAAATGTTGCAGGGCTCGCCGGATGGCCTCGGGAAAGTCGGAATCGTGGTGGATACCGCGGTCGGAGCGGAAATGATTCTTTGTTTCGCCTGTTGCGGCATCGATGACGATGACACCGACGCCGATCGTGGTGATGCCCATGGGGCGGGGAACCACGCTTACGGTCCAGTAGTCGAATCTCATGTCATTGTCCTTTGCGGTGTTTGTACGAGCGTAGGAGCTCCCGAGCGTAGTCCTTGCGAGAGAGGACGTAGTTCATGAGTTTGTCAGTCTCATGCGCAGGTATTGCCCATTCTATTGGTAGTGCTTCTTGCAATTCTTCTCGTAGGGTGGTGTCGAGGTTGTCGAGTGCGTTGATGGCTTTGTCCCACGAGCTGTTGGGAATTTCGGTGCGCAGTAGAGGAATGCGTGCGGTGCCGCCTGCGCGTTCTGGCGGGGTTAGTTGCCAAGGGTAGGGCTCCGAGTCGAACCAGAGCCCGTGGTCGATGGACCAGATGGAGTTATCGTCATCGTTGTCCGTGAGGATTTGGAGGTCTTCCTGAACATTGCACAACAACCACAGTGCTATCAGCTTCGGGATGTGGTTGTAGTTGGCGTCGTCGTTAACGTAGGGGATGACTCCGAACCCTTGGTGCAGTGTAGCAGTGTGGAGATTGAGCGAGCCGAAGAGTGGAGTCCCGGTGAGCCTGTATCTCCATATTGATTCTCCAATCATGTGTCCGTGTAGTGACTCGGGGACGTAGATAATTTTCCATGGGCGGATGTGGGCGCCCAGGCGCAGACCGACGATGCTTGCAGCAACTTCGTTGACTACGGCTTCGCGCCCATGGTCACTTTCTATGCGTTTGCACCAGTATTCGTTGCCGTCGTCGGCCTTGCCGAGGAACGGCCGGGTGCCAGTGTGGAAGGCGACTCTTCCGGGGATTTGTAGGTAGGTCTTTTCTTCACGGCTGCGTCGGGCATCGATAGAGATGACGTTGTTGGTGTTCATTGCAAAGCCTTTGCGAGAGGGGTGAGCGGAGTACAAGCCTGCGGGTCTAATGGGAACAGGAAATTTGGGCGTAGTTGCCTATTCGGGGATTATCTGTGTCTACCGCGGCCGTTTTGTGGTCGTGAGGTTTAGAGCGCCAGTAGTGGCGGCTACGACCGATGGGATGAGGATTAGGGTGCTCAGTTCCGTAGTGAGTGTTAGCCTGAACGCGACGATTCCAGAGACGATGCCGAGGGCTAGGAGGATAACACTGTAGATATCGATGACCTTTTTGAGCGTGATGAATCGGGTTTGGACCTATTAGCCTGAGTCCGGTTCTTGAGCGTCACGGGTCTTTTCCTCCTTTTGGATTTTCAGAATAGTCCACTTTTTGTTGGTGCGACCATTCTTTGTGACTTTGTCCTCACGGATTTTGAGGTTGTATGAATCAGTTCCATTGAGGTTGAGACCTTCCACCATCGAAACAAGTCGAAGCGCGCTAGTTGACGTCAAACCAAACTTAGATCATGGGTGGATGAGAAATGTCACTCTTAACACCTCAATATCGTCATCGCAGCATTAGCCAGGGCACACCTGATGGAAACCCGCAGTGGTTACTCCAACAAACGCCTCGTGAGAACACTCAAGAAATACCGCAACTTTTGATTCGTTGTTGGCGGCGAAACCGTCCACGCCGCCGTACCACCTCCACTCGGCCTCACCGTCACCATCCAAGCAATCACCGGCCAAGAACTCTCGCACTAAGTTGGTCTAAGTCGGGTTCGTCAACATGGCGCACGGTTAAATTACAGGTCCACCACGGCGTTGGGGTCACCCAACCGTGGGCCGAGAATGACTAAGACTAGGAAGACGGCTGCTGCGGCGAGTGCGAGCCACCGCCACACGGGGAAGAAGCGCTCGCCACACAGCCGGGCAAACCCTGCTCCGATCAGCGCGCCGAGGGTATTGAAGATGAGGTCATCGATATCGGTGCGCCCCAGGGCGAAGGCGTACTGTGCTGTCTCCAGCGCCAGGCTCAGCGCGAAGCCCCACGCGGCCGTGGCCTTGAGTGAACGGCACATGCTGAAGACGAGCATTCCGAAGGGAATGAAGAAAGCGGTATTGCCCGCGTACTCAAAGAGCGGGCCAAACCAGGTGCCGCCGGAAAACTCATCGAGCGGAACCAAGCGCAGATCGCGGACACGCTGGTTCTCTGGCTTCCAGAGGTAACCAATCTGAAAGAAGGACTTCAGCGTAGTCAGCGCAACCATGACCGCGACCCACGCGCCAAGGGCGACCCTATTGAGCAAGGGTCCTACCCTTGAATTCTGGCAGGGTCAGCGCCGCGACAGCGGCGGTGCCAAAGGCTGCCGCAAAGAGTACGAAGAGCCAGCCCGTGCCCGCCACCGCGATGAGCGGCGGAACGATGAGCGGCGCCAAGATGGATGCGAGCCTGCCGAAGCCGGCGGCAGCACCCGTACCGCGCCCGCGCAGCGCGGTGGGATAGAGCTCGGGGCCGATGGCGTACAAAGCACCCCACGCGCCCAGGTTGAAGAAGGACAGCAGGCAACCGGCCAGGATGATCGTGGCCTCGGTGCTGGCAAAACCATAGAGACCTGCGGAAAGCGCGGAGCCCACGAGGAAGGTAGCCAGCGTGGTGCGGCGCCCCCATACTTCGATGAGCCAGGCCGCGGCGGCGTAGCCGGGCAGCTGGGCCAGGGTGATAATCAGCGTGAAGCTGAAGGACTTCACCAGGGAGAATCCGTCGGCGACCAGCAGCGAGGGAATCCAGATGAAGGCGCCGTAGTAGGACAGGTTGACGCAGAACCAGATGGTCCATAGTGCCAGCGTGCGCCCGCGCAGGGACGGCGACCAGATACTGGCGGCGGTGACGTCTTCCTCGGAGTAGGTCGGTGCCGGGGGCGTGCGGTCGATGTCCGTCGAGTCCACCTCGGCCTCAAAGGAGGCGACGATCTCCTCTGCCTCCTCGTGGCGGCCTTTCGACTCTAGGAAGCGCACCGATTCCGGCAGGTGGAGGCGTACGAAAAGTGCATAAAGGGCGGGGACCATGCCGAGCGCGAGCGCCCAGCGCCAGCCGCTTTCCGACGCCCCCACAACAAACGTTCCAACTACCGCGGCCAGGATCCAGCCCACCGCCCAGAAGGCCTCCAGCAAGACCACCATGCGCCCGCGGACCTTGAGCGGGGCGAACTCGGAGATCAGCGTGGAGGCTACCGGCAGCTCGGCGCCCAGGCCGAGTCCGATGAAGAAGCGCAGGACGATGAGAAGCGTGAGGCCCGTCGCCAGGGCGGAAGCACCCGTGGCGAGGCCATAGACCAGCAGGGTCAAGGCAAAGACGTGGCGGCGGCCGAACTTATCGGCCAAAAGGCCACCAAAGGTAGCACCTAAGGCCATGCCGATGAAGCCCACGGACGCCAGCCATGAGGATTGGGTCGGCGTGATTCCCCAGTGCACGGCCAAAGCGGCCATGATGAAGGAGATGAGGCCCACGTCCATGGCGTCGAGAGCCCAGCCAATGCCGGAACCGAAGAGGAGACGTTTGTGTTTTCCAGTGACGGGAAGGCGGTCGAGCCTCTCCGTGCGAGAGATAGAGCGATGATCAAGACGATTCATGCAGGCTAAGCATACTCTGCGGAGTGAAAGCTTTTCAGGCGCAAAGAATTACTGACTACAAAAACCGAACTCAACGCCATGGCTATACCCGCGAAAAGGGGGTTGAGCAGGCCAAAAGCGGCAACAGGTAGAAGAATAATATTATAGGCGAAGGCCCAAAATAGGTTGCCCTTGATGATGCGCAGGGTGGCCCGCGCCAGGCGTACGGCATCGGCGACGGAACGTAGGTCGTTATTCATTACCGTGATATCGGAGGCCTCGATGGCGACATCGGCCCCAGCACCCATCGCGATGCCGAGGTCCGCCTGTGCGAGTGCCGCGGCGTCGTTCACGCCATCGCCCACCATGGCCACGGTCTTTCCTTGCTGCTGAAGCTGGGCTACAGCGTCCACCTTGTCAGAGGGCATCACCTCTGCTGTCACGTTGGCTTCATCAATGCCAACGGCTCGCGCCACTGCGTGTGCTGCACCTGCGTTGTCGCCCGTGAGCAGATGGGGTGTGAGGCCGAGATCCTGGAGGGCGGAGATGGCGGCGGCTGCGGACTCCTTAACGCGGTCCTGTAGCTCGATGGTTCCCACCACGTCATCCGCCACGTAGACGCCGACCTGCGTCCCAGTGCCGTCGTAGCCCGCGGGTGGGCGTCCCACCCGCACGCGCGCGCCGTCGACGGTCGCTTCGATCCCTTGGCCTGGCAGCTCGCGGTAGTCCTCGGCTGCAGGGATGTCGCCGTCGTAAGCCGCGCGGATGGCCCGCGCGATGGGGTGCTCGGAGCCCTGCTCCGCGGCGGCAGCAAGACGGAGAACCTTCTGCTCTGAGTGCCCCGCAGTGGCCTGAACCGCCGCTACTGACATCTGGCCTTCGGTGATGGTGCCCGTCTTATCTAGAACGATGGTGTCGATCTGGCGGGTCGATTCCAAAATCTCCGGGCCCTTGATGAGGATTCCCAGTTCGGCGCCGCGCCCGGTGCCCACGAGGATTGCGGTGGGCGTCGCCAAGCCCATGGCGCAAGGGCACGCAATGATGAGGACGGAGACGGCGGCCACGAAGGCCGGGGCAACTCCGCCGACCCACAGGTGAGCCACGAGCGCGAGGATAGCGATGCCGATGACGATGGGAACGAAGACAGCGGCGATTCGGTCGGCGAGGCGCTGCACCGGGGCCTTCGAGGTCTGGGCTGCGGTGACGAGCGCGCCCATCTGGGCAAGGACGGTGTCGGAGCCGACGCGGGTGGCGCGCACCTCAAGCCGCCCGGAGGTGTTGATGGTTGCGCCCGTCACCGTGCTGCCGGGTGAAACCTCAACCGGTAACGATTCGCCGGTGAGCAGGGATTCGTCCACGGCTGAATGGCCGGTGAAGACCACGCCATCGGTGGCGATCTTCTCACCGGGGCGAACCACAAAAACATCGTCTACATGGAGATCACTGGCAGGAATACGGGTTTCGGTGCCGTCGCGAAGCACGGTGGCTTCTTTAGCCCCCATAGTCAGCAGCGTGGTGAGCGCCTCGGAAGAGCGCCCTTTAGCCTTGAGCTCAAACCAGCGCCCAAGCAGCAGGAACGTAATGACCATCCCCACTGATTCGAGGTAAATGTGGTCCATCTGCGCGTCATTGGAACGCAGCGTCATATGCATGGTCATGCCGGGCATGCCGGCGTTGCCGAAGAAGAGCGCGTAGAGCGACCAGCCAAAGGCGGCGGTGGTGCCCAGCGTGATGAGCGTGTCCATCGTGGCGGCGCCGTGCTTCAGGTTGGCCCACGTGGCGCGGTGGAAGGGCGCGCCTCCGATGACGTAGACGAGCGTTGTGAGTACCAGGCAGGCCCATTGCCAGTTCTGGAATTGGAGGGCCGGGACCATGGAGAGGAGCATCACGGGCAGCGAGAGCGTCGCAGAGACGAGCGTGCGCTGCAGGATGTCGGAAGCCTCACCCTCGCGGGCGGTGTCCGCCGTGCTTGCCGACGCCTCCCCCTCATCGTCCACCGCAAAAGCCCCGTAGCCCGCGCCTTCGACGACGTCGATGAGATCGGCGGGGGTCGTCGTCGCTGGGTCATAGCTTACGGAGGCAGATTCCGTGGCGAAGTTGACCGTGGCTTCGACGTTGTCGAGCTTGTTGAGCTTGCGTTCCACCCGGGATGAGCAGGAGGTGCAGGTCATCCCGGTGATACCGAGAGTGAGGCTGGTGGTCATGATGCTTAGGCCAACTCGTAGCCGGCTTCGGTGATGGCGGCGGCGACCTGGTCATCGCTAAAGCCCTCACCAGTCACGGTGACGGCGCCGGTGGTGTGGTCAGCGGTGACGTCGGTGACGCCCTTGATCTCCGAGATCTCTTCCTTCACGGAGAGTTCGCAGTGGCCGCAGGTCATGCCGTTAACGGTGTAGGTGGTGGTGCTCATGGTCGTGATCAGACTCCTTAAGTAGTGGGTAGATACACCGTTGAGCGTATACCCCCTAGGGGTATAGGTGCAAGGAATAATTGAGCCTTGTGTACCGTTGAGAGTTGAAAGAACCTACAAAGTTCCCCGAAACAGATAGGAAGAGACATGGCAACGATTGACATCACTGAAGAGACGTTCCAGGAGACCATCTCCGGCGATGGCATCACCCTCGTGGATGCCTGGGCGGAATGGTGCGGTCCGTGCAAGCGCTTCGGCCCGGTCTTTGAGAAGGCATCCGAGGAGCACCCTGATGCCACCTTTGCCAAGTTGGATACCGAGGCAAACGAGGAGCTGGCTGCGAAGCTGCAAATTAACTCCATCCCGACGTTGATGGTTTTCCGTGACGGCATCTTGGTTTTCCGCGAGTCGGGTGCATTGCCGCCGGCAGCCCTGGAAGATCTCATTAGCCAAGTCAAGGCTCTCGATATGGATGAGGTCCGCGCCCAGGTGGAGAGCCAGCAGGCCTAATAATTCCGGATAGTTCGTCTATAAGGCGGTCGAGATAGACCGCTGTGCGCGCTTTCCTGTGAGTATCGCTACACTCGCAGGAAAGCGTCTTTACATATAAAGCACTAACGAGCGCTGCATTGATTACTGCTGCAGGAACCACTAAGGAGTGAGCGCAATGGCAAACCCATTCAGCAAAGGTTGGAAGTATGTGATGGCTTCTTTCGATCAGAAGATCGATGAGAACGCTGATCCCAAGGTTCAAATCCAGCAGGCCGTGGAAGGTGCAAAGGAACAGCACCGCCAGATTTCCGAGCACGCAGCGGAGATTATCGGCCGCAAAACCCAGCTGGAAATGCAGCTCAACCGCCTAGTGAAAACTCAGAAGGACTACCAGGATCAGACGCGCCGGGCCTTGGAGTTGGCGGACGCTTCCGAGGATCCGCAGAAGGCCGCCGAGTACAACCAGGCAGCGGAGGTTGTGGCGAGCCAGCTGGTCGCCGTAGAAAATGAGCTGGCGAATCTGAAGTCCCAGCACGAGGCTGCCGCGCAAGCGGCGGAGCAGGCAAAGGCCCAGCAACAGCAGTCGGAGGCCCGACTGAAGGAGCAGCTCGCGCAGGTGGACCAGTTGCTGTCCCAAGCCGATCAGGCGGCGATGCAGGAGAAGAACGCTGAGGCTCTGGACTCCATGAATGAGCTCAAGCCGGATGACTCGACGCCTACGATGGATTCGGTACGCGCCAAGATTGAGAAGCGCTACGCTGATGCGCTCGGCGCCCAGGAGCTGCACCAGGCAGCTGGTGGTAGCCGGATTCAGGAGATTTCGGCGGCGGGACACGATATGGCCGCTATGTCCCGCTTGGATGAGATCCGCGCTGAGATGGCCAAGAACAAGGAGCTGGAAGGCTCATCCTCCAAGACCATAGAGGAGCTCGAGGCCGGCGCCGAAGCCAAGGACGCTGAGGATAAGTAGTAGCCAGCGCGAAAAGGGGCCTTCTGGAGCAGGCCGCATTCTGCGGCCAGGGGATTTCACCACCCCGCGCTCCAGAAGGTCCCTTTATTAAGGTCCCTGTGCGCCTCGACGGTCTAGCTGCCCTGGCGGCGGATATTGATAAGCACGCCGCGGATGCCGGAGTGGAAGCCATCGCGGAGGTTCACGCGCTGGGTTTCGGTGAGCGTGTACTCGTGCAGAGTCTCGCAGGCGAACTGTAGCAGCGGACGGTCGATCTCCGGCGGCAGACCGCCGCCGGAAAGGAGATGGGCTTGGTCGCGCTGATCGGCGCTCGCGGCGTTGTCGAACCACCACGAGGCATATTGCTGCCCCACGTCAAAGGGGGACTGGAAGCCGGCGGAGCTCCACACTTCCTCGGGGAGGGGAACATACTTCGAGCGCAGCTTGCGGCGCGGCGCCATCATCGACGGCTTGGGCGCGGCCGGTTTGGGGGCAGGCTTCGGGGCTTCGGAGCCCGTTTCCTCTTCTGCGTCCGCGGGCTTCTGATCCGCGGCGCTGGGCTTTGTGGCTTGTTCGCCGCAGGGGGCGGGCTCCTCTTCGTCGGCGGGGGCGCTCGGTGCTGCCGACTCTGGGTGCGAGGCGGTGGCAGCCACGTCTTGCGCCGCGGCGGAAGGTGTTGCCGGCCCAGGCTTTGGCGCAGAGGGGAAGGCAGCTTGTGCTTCGGTAGGTTCGTCGCACTCTGGGGCGTCCTCGGTGGCGGAATCGCTAGCGTCTTCGCTTCCTTCTCCGGTGCTCTGGGGCTCGCGGATGGTCGGCGGCAGCGGGCCTTCAAGGACCTCGAGCTCCATCGCGTCGGCGAAGTCCTCCCGCGGATCGAGGATCGTGGTGGAGTCGCAGGCATGGCGCAGAGCTGAAGACATGGAGTCCCAACCGAAGCCATAAAGGTGCACGCGCACACCGTTGTTCACGGCTTCCTGGACCCCGGGAATCATGTCTGCGTCGCCGGAGACCAAGACGAAATCCGTGACTTGGCCCTTCATGGCGGAAACGATCATATCGGCGACGAGGCGGGTGTCCACGGCTTTCTGGGTTCGCCGTTCGCCCCATTCGATGAGTTGACCGGTGCGCAATTGGACGCCATCGCAGACCCGCAGCGCTCGCTGGTAACGGTGGGGGCCGGTATCGGGGATTCCGTCGTACCAGTATTGGCGGTGGATGGGGTTGCCTACTTGGTTCTCAATCATGGAACCAAGGGAGCTGACTACTTCGGGTAAATCAATCTCTAGCTGGGCGCGGGCCCCCGTCTCCCAAGAGTTATAAAAGCTGGCCAGTAGGTATGACGTGTCAACGAAGACAAGTGTTCGTTCAAGCATGGCTCCTAAATTCCGTTCTATTTCTTCTAACTAATTTTCTAGGGTCACTTCTGTGAGATCTTCCAGCCTAGGGCCGGTGTAGTCCAGTGTGCCCCATTAGTCACAAAACGTCGATAACCCCGAGGAAATTCCCAGGTCAATGGCGTTGCCCAAGGGGGGCTTGCGAGGGTTTCGGTGTGGTTATATGGTTAGTTACATGAGTAACCAACCAACGAGGAGGCCGGCATGGACAACTCTGCCCAGCCGCTCTTCCGGCAGATAGCGGTGCTCATCGAGGACGCCATTATTGAGGGCACTCTCGCCGAGGGTGCGCAGGCGCCATCCACTAATGAACTTGCCGCCTTTCATAGCATCAACCCCGCCACTGCCCGCAAGGGGCTGACCCTCCTCGTAGATCTAGGAATCCTGGAAAAGCGCAGGGGGATAGGAATGTTTGTCACCTCAGGTGCAGCCGAGAAGATCCGCGCGCGGCGTCGCCAAGAATTCGCGGCCGAGTACGCCGCGCCGCTTATCGACGAAGCCGTGCACCTGGGCTATACCCGCCAGCAACTCCACGACCTCATCGACCTTGTCGCAGAAAGCCGAGGACTCTACTCATGATTTCCACTCCGCACTTCACCTTCAGCGACGGCCTTACGCACGGCCTCGTCGGCCCCAATGGCATTGGCAAAACCACCTTGATGCGTAAAATCGCCGGTCAGCTGAATGCTTCCGGCATCACCGTCGATGGTGACAAGCCTTACGACAATGAAAAAGTCCTCAACAAGATCGTCCTCATGGGCATTGATAACCCCCTGCCTGAAGGCTGGAATATGAAGAAGGTCTTCACGGTATGCAGCCTGCGCTGGCCCACCTGGAACAAGACGCGCGCCGCGGAACTGGTCGAGCGCTTCGAGCTTCCGATGAAGAACTACTCGGGCCTCTCCCGCGGGCAAAAGTCCGCGGCGAGCTTCATCGTTGCGGTGGCTTCGGGGGTGCCGTACATGCTTCTCGACGAGCCCTATCTCGGCCTCGACGCTTCCAAGCGGGAAGTATTCTATGAGGTCTTGCGCGAAGAGCATGGTCGCACCATTATCGTCTCCACCCATCACCTCAACGAGCTTTCCGGTTTGCTTGATACCGTAGCCCTGATGGGGGAGAACCCGCTCTCCGGCCCCATCGATGAGTTTATCGAGGGCGTCGTCCAGCTCACCGGCTCTGCCGAAGCCCTCGACCGCGCGTTGGGGCGCTTGCAGCTCCCGGTGCTCGAGCGCGAAACCTCCGCCGTGGCGGACCGAGCGCTTGTCGACGCCCGCCCCAACCACACCGCCAACGTCTTTGCCATGGCTCAGGAAATGGGGCTGCGTGCCACCGAGGTATCCCTCGAACAGGCAGTTCTGGCATTGGGGGAGGCGTGATGAAGCTGTATAGGCATATGGCGCTGAGCTGGAATAGCCTCTTCTTTGCCCTGTGGTTCGTCGTCTTGCCGGTGATCGGGATGGGCAGCGGGCGAGGGTGGGCCATCGGCTACTCACTCTTTATGGTGCTTACGGTCTATCTATCCCAGCCTGATTTCTCCCGCTATCTCACTTTTGGCCTCAGCTCGCGTATGTGGAACGGGCACCGGCGCATCAATGCCACCCTGACGCTTTTACTGATTCTTGTTAGCGCGCCCTTCGCCTTTCCATGGTGGACTCTCATCGCGCCGGGGCTCATGTGGGCAGTGTGCATGGTGAAGCGCGTCGAGCCATCGCGCATGACCGCGAGCTCCCTCATCGTAGGTAGCGATGGTGATTCTTCGACGGGCTGGTTCTCAGCGTCCCCGGTTTCGCAAATTGTGGTGCGCCCCCAGGTACGCGCGTGGATGTGGACGGCGATCGGCTTCGCCCTCGCGATCGCGGTGAATCTCGTGTTGATCAAGCTGTGGGATACCGGCGTGGGCATTGTGGGTGTCATTGTTATATTGATTGTCCTGCCGCTCGTCGCTGATTCAATCCGCAGCTCACTCAAAGATGCAGTGGCCTTTGGACTGCCGCGCGGTGCCTGGGCCAAGGCAACTTTGCTGTGCACGGCAATCCCCGTGGTCCTATCGGTCTTGGCCGATCTTGTATCCATGATGTGGACCGGCAATCCAGCCGGGTTCACCATCGTGTGTCTTGCTACAACCTCGCTACTTCTAAGTTTTGCCATTACCGACAAACTGACGTGGGTCTATACCACTGCGCTAGCGGGAGTAATCGCCGCACTGTTCATAGCGTGGCTTATCAATCCCAGCGTTGCGATGGGGTGGGCGCTGACAGGGATGGCAACTATCTACGTCGTGTGGGTTGCCGTATATCCCCGGATGGCCAAGAAGACCAACGTGTTTAGCCCGGGGCTCATGGGCTGGTTTGGGGCACGCTGAGCGCCAACCAATGTCTGCGTAAAAAGCTTGTCTTTGTGCACTTCAAGAAGGGGCAAAAACCTTCATTGAAGTGCATATTTGTGTTTTTTCAAGGCCGTGTGTAACTTTATATGAGTCAGCGCGACCGACAGCGCCCCACAGGAACAGAAGTTCTTGGAGAGAGGCGGTAGGAAAACAGGCCCTGACAACAAATATTTTCTTTACTCGCAGTACTGCGTACCGCCAAAGGCGTTCCGTATGACTGTGTGGTGACGATGTTTGAGAACTCAATAGTGTGCCAATGTA